>JAGLQQ010000033.1 GCA_023136735.1 Candidatus Omnitrophota bacterium
GATTAATCTTCCTTTGCAGAATTCTATTTAGGAATCAGGGTTAATGTAATCGCAATGCTTTTATTTGCAATGTGTTATGATTAAGGTGGTTTTAGCCTGCTGAGCCTGCAAGAGGGGATGTTCTTTAAAAAGTTAATTATGTTGCAGAACACGGAGCAATTTGATAAAATATTATTCTAAACTAAATATTAGTAAGGAGTTTCATCTTGATACCTCTGCGCGATAAGGTCAGGGTAAGACGGTTGCCTTTGGTAACTGTTTTGCTGATAATCGCAAATATATATGTTTTTTTGAAAGAAATTTTGCTTGGTCCAGAACTAAAGGATGTAATTTTTAAATTTGCGGTAATTCCTGCTGCTTATTTACATCCAGGGGCATGGACAGTATCTCAGGCTATTGCTAATAGTATATCTCTGGTAAGTTCGCTGTTCTTACATGGAGGATGGTTTCACTTACTGGGCAATATGTGGTATTTATGGATTTTTGGCGATAACGTTGAAGATAAATTAGGACATTTTAGATTTTTAGTTTTTTATATATTGTGCGGGCTTGTTGGTAATTGGGCGCATATAGTTACAAATATTCATTCTAATTCGCCTGCTTTAGGGGCAAGCGGATGTATATCCGGTGTCTTGGGTGCGTATTTATTGCTTTTCCCAAGGGCAAAAATAATAACATTGCTTCCGTTGTTTATCTTTTGGACTGTGGCTGAGATCCCAGCATTTTTCTTTTTAGGGTTTTGGTTTCTTATTCAGTTCTTGAATGGTTTTTTCACACTGCCGGGCTCAAAGGAAAGCACTGGTAATGTGGCTTGGTGGGCACATATCGGGGGTTTCACAGCGGGATTTCTATCAGCTTATTTTTTCCGTATCAGGAAGCGATAGATTAAAGCTAAGAAAGTAGACAGATGCAGCAGATTACTTTGGAAAATATTTCCTTTTTTACATATTTGGTAGTGTTTGTATCGGGGGTTATAATTTGTTTTACTCCATGTATATATCCTATATTACCCGTGCTTGTTGGTTATATAGGTGGAGCTGATATAAAAACAAAAAGAGAAGGGTTTGTCCGTTCATTAAGTTATGTTCTGGGTCTTGCCCTTGTGTACTCTTCTCTTGGAGCTGTTGCGGCGCTTAGCGGCTCTTTATTCGGGGCTTTTCAGAATAATTTTTGGCTGAGTTTATTTGTGGGAAATGTGTTTATTATTATGGGGCTGTTTATGCTTGATGTTTTTCATTTCCCCCAGATCAGTTTTTTTAAGGCCACCCCCATGAGAAAGGTATCAAGTATAAGCAGTGCGTTTTTACTAGGGGCAGTTTCCGGGTTAGTTCTGGGACCATGTACAACGCCTGTTTTAGGAGTAATACTTACTTATGTTGCTGCCCAGGGGAATCTATTTTTGGGAATAACATTGTTATTTACCTATGCCTTGGGTTTAGGAGTGCCGTTATTAATCCTGGGGGCATTTGTCGGATTGCTTAAAAAGATGCCAAAATCAGGACTATGGATGATTCGCATAAAAAAAATATTCGGCCTTTTATTGATCGGCGCAGGAGTTTATTTCCTGCTCGGATTGAGGTGATATGAAAAAATCTGCGTTGATCCTAGATTTTTATGCACTGACAATGGCTAATGCGTATCAACGCTTCTTGCCGCAGGCAGAGGCAACGTTTGATTTGTTTATTCGAAATCTTCCGAAAAACAGATCTTTTTTGGTGGCTTGAGGGATTAATGATGCTCTTTTATATTTGAAAAATTTTGCATTCACAAGGGATGATATTGCTTATTTAAGACAGTTTAATTTTAAAAATGATTTTCTGAAGTTTTTAGAAAGGCTTAAATTCAGCGGAGATGTCTGGGCTATCAAAGAGGGAACCTTAATTTTCCCTCAAGAGCCTATACTTAGAATAACTGCTCCTTTAGCTCAAGCACAACTTGTGGAAGCATATCTTTTAACCACAATTAATATTCAGACTGCAATTGCTTCTAAATTGGCGAGAGTTGTTGTCGCATCGGGAAAACGTCTGGTTTTTGATTTTTCTTTGAGGTGAACACAGGGACCAGTCGCAAGCCTGCAGGTTGCAAAGGCCAGTTATATTGCCGGTTGCAGCTTTAGCTGAAGAAGATGACAATAGAACTTAGTAAAAAGCTTAAAAAAAGAAAATGATTTCTAAGGGATCAAGAAACTTAGAAATGTGGAGATGAAGAGTTTGAAGAAAAATAGCGAAAGTAATAAAAGCATAATGGATTTTGAAATAGAATTTTTCGAAAAGCTTATCAAAGAAAATCCGGATTTCGTAGATGTACTCATTCCCTTGGCTGAAGCTTATACTAAAGCAGGAAATTACGGCAAGGGACTGGTTGTTGATAAACGCCTGAGTGAGCTTAGGCCGGATGATGCTATCGTGCACTATAATCTTGCCTGCAGTTTTTCTTTAATGACCAATATAAATGAAGCAATGGAGGCGCTAAAAAAGGCGGTTAATTTTGGGTATGATGATTTTGATTATATGAGTATTGATCAGGATCTTCTAAATGTCAGAAATGATAGCAGCTATAAGGAGATATTCATCAGATGGACAAAAAGAAAAAGGGGTTAGACGAAATGGAGTGGGTTAGTCAATTTGATGAACTTAAAAGCTCTGCACTGAAAGAACTGGCTAATATTGGTATTAGTCATGTAGCAACAGCTATCGGAGAAATATTAGGAAAGCAAATTGATATTTCTTTGCCTGATATGAGTAATTTTTATAAATCACAATTAGTCGCAAGCGGCACTAACGGAATGGTAGCCGCCTATCTGACAGTAGAGGGGATATCTGAGTGCACAGAGATTTTGATTGTGTTGTCAAAGAATGATGCTTTGGCGCTTATGAATAAGTTTATCAATTGTGAAGGACTCGAAAAAACCGAGGCGAGCAGTTTGTCTCTTGAAAATCAAAAATGTATATTTGGTGAGATTGTGAGTATTATTGCCTGTACTTATTTTTCCGCTGTAGATTCAATGTTTAGCCTGAAAACCAATTGCGAAATTCCCTTAGTAAGTTTTGGCGATGATGAATTTTCTGAGTTTATTACTAACACGTTAAAGTTAAATGAGGGGATAAGCATTAATACTTCTTTTTCAACAGATAAAAAACAGCTTAACGGGAATTTCATGCTTATGCCTGATCCGAAGAGTGTTGATGTGTTTTTCAGAGCAATTGGTCTGGTTTCCTGATGTTTTTTAAGGTTAGAATATATCATGTCGAAAAATAAAAATCCTCTGCCAACTGTAGATATTATTATTGAATATGAAAATGGCATTGTTCTCATTGAAAGAAAAAACCCTCCGTATGGATGGGCGATCCCCGGGGGTTTTGTTGATTATAATGAAAGCTTGGAAGCCGCAGCAATGCGTGAGGCAAAGGAGGAGACAAACTTGAGTGTTTCGAATCTTAAACAATTTCATGCGTATTCTGCTCCAGGCCGTGATCCGAGAGGACATACAATTTCAATTGTCTTTACAGCCCAAGGCATTGGTGATCTGATTGCTGCCAGTGATGCGAAAAATGCTAAGGTTTTTGATTTGGAAAACTTGCCCCAAGAGGTAGCTTTTGATCATAAGAAAATACTTGAAGATTATTGCTGTTTGAAAAAAGGGAAGGAGCCCCAATGGTAAGTGTAAGCCTTTATAAAATTATAATGCATGAGAATAAGCATGATCAAATAATTATCCTAAAAGAAAAAGAGGGCCAAAGGCAAATGCCGATTATTATTGGAGTTGCTGAGGCAGCGGCAATCAAAATGAAAGTAAGTAATATTAGGCCTCCCCGGCCTCTAACGCATGATTTGCTAAAAAATATTCTTGATCAGATGGGAGCACGACTTCAAAGTGTAATTATAAATAAACTAGAAGGAAATACTTTTTATGCTCAGATGCTTTTGAGAACTGCTGATGAAAAGATTATAAATGTTGATGCACGCCCAAGTGATAGTATCGCGCTTGCCCTGCGCACGGAAGCTCCGATTTTTGTTGAAGAGGAAGTATTTAAAAAGCTGCAGTTTTTAAATGGCTAAAACGAAGAAGATTACATCGCTTAGATTAAGAGCACTAAAACAAAACAGCATACTAAAGATTGTAGAGTCTACTGCGCGTGAGCAAAACATGAGTGTTTACCTTGTTGGAGGTGCTCTGCGAAATCTTTTTGTAAATCAAAAATCTCAGCGAAAATTTGACTGGGATTTTGTTGTCAGTCACAATGCGGTAAAGCTTGGCAAACTAGTTGCAAAAAAACTGGGAGCTGCTTTTTTTGTCCTTGATCGGTCTGGCAGGACGGCAAGGGTTATTTGCAAAGATGCCGGCAGTCTATGTGAACTTGATTTTAGCGATTTTAAAGGAAGAAATATCAAAGAAGATCTCAGAAGACGAGATTTCACTATAAATACACTTTGCCTAGATTTGCATGTGTTAATGGCAGATTCCTCAAAAAGGGCTCTGTTGGATTATTTCTCGGCAGTTAAGGATATTAAGAGTAAATGTGTGCGTTTGACGGATGAGCGTAACTTTAGCAGTGATCCTCTGCGAATATTGAGGGGCTTTACTTTTTGTGCTACTTTTGGTTTTAAGTTTGATGAAAAATCAAAAGAGTTAGCTAAAAAGAGTGTTTATCGGTTGAAGCGAACTTCACAGGAACGTATTACAGAAGAGCTGGTTAAAATTTTCACCAGCAGTAATTCTTATAAATATATTCTTGATATGAACGGACTTGGGGTGTTACAGGTGATTTTTCCTGAAACATTGCTATTGTTGGGGCTGGACCAGGGAGAGTTTCATCACTTGGATGCTTGGGCACATTCGCTTCAAACCTTGGCAGAGTTGGAAAAACTTCTAAGGACTCTGGATAAAAAGATTTTTAAAAAACACTCGATACTTACGCATGCTTATTTAAATGAAAAGATATCTGCGGTCCATTCGCGTTTATGGTTATTGAAATTAGCTTGTATTTTACATGATATCGGCAAGCCGGCAACAAGATTCGCATCCCCGGATGGGAAAATCCATTTTTACGGGCATGAAAAAGAGGGCGCAAATATCGTTCATAATATAGGGCTAAGGTTGAAATTATCTGCTAAGGAGATTGGAGTTCTTAAAGGTTTGGTGCTCTACCATTTGCGGGCGGGGCAAATTGCTAACGGGATTCCGAGTGAGAAAGCAAAATTTCGCTTTTTCAGAGATACACAGGATAATGCAGTAATGATCCTACTTTTGACAATTGCGGATCGCAAAGCAATGCAGGGGCCTTTGAGCCGAAAAAAAAGTTTTGTTTTTTTGGAAGATGAAATCTTTAGTATGATTGTAAAATATTTTAAAAATGCAGTTCAGGATAAAACAATACCGCGATTGCTCAATGGAAACGAAATAACAAGACTGTTGGACATAAGGCCTTCACCTTTAGTTGGCAAGCTGTTAAAAGAAGTAGAAGAGGCACAGGCGCTTAAGATGATAAATACTAAAAAAGAGGCAAAAAGCCTTGTCAGGGATATTTATAACTCTGGGAAAAAGAAGCTAATATGAGAATCCAGGCTAGTTATCTGAGTCTTGATAATGATTTGTTTTTACAAAAGATAGAGCAAGCAAAGAAAGCGTTGGACCATTGCTGCTTGTGCAAGCAAAGTTGTGCGATTAACAGAAATTTAGGTGAGCTGGGGGCTTGCGGGGCTGGGATAAATGCCGAAGTGGCACATTGGGGGATTCATAAGGGGGAAGAACCTCCGTTTGCTGGGAAAGGCGGAGCAGGGGCGATTTTTTTCAGCCATTGCAACCTTAAATGTGTTTATTGCCAGAATTTTCAAATATCCTGGCAAAAGCAGATAAAAGATAGTATTAATCCAATGCAGTTGGGAGAGATTATGCTTAAACTGCAAATGCAGGGAGCTCAGAATATCGACTTGGTGTCGCCGACACACTTTTTGCCGCAGATAATAGAGGCGATTTACCTAAGCAGACAGCAGGGCCTAACTTTACCAATTGTTTATAATACAAATGCTTATGAAAGTGAGGCAGCTTTAGCCTTATTATCTGGAATTGTTGATGTTTATATGCCTGATTTTAAATATTTTAACGATTCCGCAGCCTTTCAATATTCAGGTATTAAAAACTACGTGAGTACAGCTAAGCAGGCAATTAAGACCATGTATGATGCTGTGGGTGATTTTACTAGAGATTTCCAAGGGCGTGCTTATAGAGGGCTTTTTGTGAGGCATTTGGTTTTGCCGGAGAATCTGGCTAGTAGTTTTAAAGTGCTTGATTTTTTAAAGCAAAACATTGGAGTAAATATAGGTCTTAGTATTATGAGCCAGTATTCTCCTTGTTATCAGGCACAGAGAATAGATGAGTTAAATAAAAAGATTGATAGTGTTTTCTATAATAAGTTAGTTGAGTATGTAGAAGTTTTGGGGTTTGAGCAGTGTTGGATCCAGGAGCTGAAAAGCAGTGAAATCTATTTTCCTGACTTTCAATCGTCGAAAGTTTTTGTTAAGGAATAAACTTTAAGGAGAAAAAAGTGGTTAGAATTAAAAGAGCTTTAATTAGCGTTTCAGATAAGAGCGGGTTGGAGGAATTCGCAAGATTTTTGCATAAGTGTGGAGTGGAGATTGTTTCTACGGGAGGGACAGCGAGATTTATCCGGGACTTGGAAATACCGGTAAGGCTTGTGAGTGAGTTTACTAATAGCGATGAGATGCTTAATGGCCGTGTTAAGACATTGCATCCGAAAATTCATGGAGCGCTGCTTGCTTTGCGTGATAATAAAGAACATTGTGCTCAGGTTAAAATATTCTCTATTGAGCTTATCGATATGGTCGTAGTAAATCTTTATCCATTTGAAAAAACAATATTGGATCCTAGTACAACAATTAATGAGGCTATAGAAAATATTGATATAGGCGGTCCTTCAATGCTGCGCTCTGCTGCTAAAAATGCCAGGAGTGTTGCCGTTATATGCAATCCGCAGCGTTATGGGCAGGTAATGAACGAAATGAAGGAAAATAACTGTGAACTTAAGAAGTCAACTTGCTTTAAACTGGCGGTTGAAGTTTTCGAGAGAACTTATGCATATGATCGTAGTATTGCTGGTTATCTCAGAGCGAGTGAAACAGAAGGGATGACTAAGGAAGCTATGGCGCAAAGTATTAATCTTGAATTTGAAAAAGTCCAGGAATTGCGTTACGGAGAAAATCCGCATCAGCAAGCTGCTTTTTATAAAGAAAAAGGATCCGGGGCGCAAGGAATTGCCGGGGCTCGCCAGCTTCATGGCAAGGAGTTATCATTTAATAATATTCTGGATCTTGATGCGGCATTAAATATTGTAAAAGATTTCACCATACCGGCTGTAAGCATAATTAAACATAATAATCCTTGCGGGGTCTCTGTGGGCGAAAATTTATCACTAATATACAAAGATGCTTTAGCCTGTGATTCTCTTTCTGCGTTCGGGAGTATTGTTGGGTTAAATAGGTTAGTTGATCAAGTGACAGCAGAGGCAATCTTTTCTGCTGATTTTGTCGAATGTATTATCGCACCGGGATATTCACCTCAAGCTCTTGATATACTTAAGAAGAAAAAAAATCTGCGTATTATGGAAGTGGATGAAATAAGTGAGACTAGTCAGATGAGTGGAGAATTGGATTATAAACGCATAACCCAAGGATTGCTTGTTGAGGCTAAGGACAATATGAGTGTGTATAATGAAAAAGTAAAAATTGTCACTAGCAAGAAACCAACAAAAGAGCAGATGAACTCGCTTTTGTTTGCGCAGACAGTGGCAAAACACGTTAAGTCAAATGCCATTGTTCTAGCTCAGGGTTCAAAGACAGTTGGTATAGGAGCAGGTCAAATGAGTAGAGTTGACAGTGTGATAATTGCTATAAGAAAAGCGGATGAGAGAACACGGGGTGCTGTACTAGCAAGTGATGCTTTTTTCCCAAAAGCAGATTCAATTGAAGCTGCGGCAAAGGCCGGAATAGTTGCTATTATTCAGCCTGGAGGGTCTATAAGGGATGGGGAGGTTATTCAGGCAGCAGAAGAGGCTGGTATCGCAATGGTTATGACTGGGCTTAGACATTTTAAACATTAAAAAGAGGAATATTTATGAATTACCAGGAAGCAATAAACTACTTAAACTCATTTACGGATTATGAAAAAACCACAGATTATGTGTATAAAGATATGACACTTGATAGAGTTAAGTCTTTATTAAAGAAGCTGGATAACCCACATAAAAAATTCAGATCAGTGCAAATAGCTGGAACTAAGGGCAAGGGATCTACCTGTGCGTTTATTTTCTCTGTTTTAAAAGAAGCTGGCTATAAAGTGGGGTTATATACTTCACCGCATCTTATAGATTTTAAAGAGAGGATTAAAATAAGCTACGAAGATGATATGGCTGAGTTCCGAGAGAGGCTTATTGATCAAAATGAGGTAAGTGAGCTGGTTGAAGAGATTAAGCCTCATGCGGATGAGATCAAGGGGTTAACCTTTTTTGAAGTGTATACGGTATTAGCTTTTCTCTTTTTTGTTCGCCAAAGGATTGAATTAGCTGTTCTTGAGACGGGTATGGGCGGCAGGCTTGATGCAACTAATGTCGTTGATTCTCTTGTTTGTGCATTCTCGAATATTAGCATGGATCACATTGCTATGCTTGGAGATACTGTTGAAAAGATAGCAATGGAAAAAACCGGAATTATAAAAGATAACAGCTTAGTTGTGAGCGTAGCGCAGCATCCTCAGGCCTGGCGTGTAATTGAGGCGGTGTGTAAAGAAAAGAATGTTCGATATTATAGAGTAGGAAAGGATTTTATCTATGATGTCATCGGTCAAAATCTTGATGGAAGTATTTTTGATTTTAAAGGTAATACAGATTCATATCAGAACTTGCATATAGGTCTCGTTGGCCCTTTCCAAATACTTAATGCTGCATTAGCGCTGAGCGTAATACAATTATTGAGACAGCATGAAATCGTTATTTCCTCGCTTGCGGTTAAAAAAGGGATGGAAAATGCGCATTGGCCGGGAAGAATGCATATTGTCCATCGAAATCCGTTTCTTGTTTTTGACGGCGCCCAGAATCCTGCTTCAGCGCATGCCTTAAGAGCAGCAGTTAATATGCTGTTTATTCCTAAGAAAGCTATTTTGATTTTCGGTGTTTCTAAAGATAAAGATGTCAGGGGAATGATTCCACACATTGCCCGTAGTCAAAATCTTATTATTCTGACAAAATCAAATAATCCAAGAGCAATGGACGTTGATACGCTTGAACAGAAAATGTTTCAGTTTAAGAGAATAATTAAAAAAACGAAGACAATCCAAGAGGCATTGAACTTGGCTATTGAAAATACGTCGAATAAAGATGATCTTATTTTGGTTGCAGGCAGTCTATATCTTATTGGAGAGGCTTATATAGCATTAAAGGATCTGAGGATTCCTAAATATTAGAAGGTTTATAAATGCATATAAATTCAAATGATACAATCGCGGCTATTTCTACGCCACCTGGAGTCGGAGGCATTGGGATCATTCGACTTAGCGGTAAAAAGGCTTTAAAAATAGGCGATAAAATTTTTCGTTCAAAAAGCGGCAAGAAGATTTCAAAGGCTCCTGGCTTTACCGTGCATTATGGACATATAGT
The DNA here is from genome assembly GCA_023136735.1 of Candidatus Omnitrophota bacterium. Lineage (GTDB taxonomy): Bacteria > Omnitrophota > Gorgyraeia > B26-G9 > B26-G9 > JAGLQQ01. The sequence continues at coordinate 9,669 of JAGLQQ010000033.1, forward strand.
AGAAAAAAATAATAAATCAAAAAGCATGAAGTTGAAAGTGCTTGATGAGGCACTTTTTACTGTAATGCGCGCGCCGCGTACATATACCAGAGAAGATGTGCTTGAGATAAATTGTCATGGAGGAATTGTTCCTTCAAGGCGAGTGCTTGAACTTGTTATAGATAACGGGGCGCGGCTTGCAGCTCCTGGTGAATTTACACAAAGAGCTTTTTTAAATGGACGCATTGATTTACTTCAGGCAGAGGCATCGCTAAATATTATTAACGCAAAAACAGAGGCAGCTCTCAAACCCGCTGTTTATCAGCTCGAAGGCAGACTATCGGCTATTATTAATAAAATGCGTGATGAACTTATTGAATTTATTGCTCCGCTTGAAGCAGCTATTGATTTTCCAGATGAGTCAATGACTTGCGCTCCAGGGGTAAGATTAAGTAAAACTTTGCGGAAAATCGCGAAGGCACTTAAAGGATTTATTGAGGGAGCAGATAAGGGCATTATGCTTCAAAATGGGATAAGCATTGTTCTTGCCGGTGCTGCCAATGTGGGTAAATCAAGTATTATGAATGCATTAGTTGAGTATGAAAGAGTGATTGTTACAAATATATCAGGAACTACCCGAGATGTTGTGCAAGAACTCATAAATATTAACGGAATTCCTGTAAGGATCGCTGATACTGCGGGGATAATGGACAGCTCCTGCGTTATTACTAAGGAGAGTGTTGCGCGGAGTTTGGCTTTTTCCCAAAAAGCGGATCTTGTGCTTTTTGTTTTGGACTCAACGCGCGAGATTAATAAAACAGACTTGGATGTGGCTAAGAAATTAAAGAACAAAAAGGTGGTTATTGTAGTAAATAAAAGTGATTTAAAAAGCAAAATTAATTATTCTGAGATTTTAAAAATATTTCCTGGTGCTTCCAGAGTGAAAATTTCAGCACTTAGAAAACAGGGAATGGCGCAGCTTGAGCATAAGATAGTCTCACAGTTTTTTAAGGGTGAAATTGTTAAATCAGAAGAATTAACAATTAGTAATTTACGTCAGAAAAAATCTCTAGAAGAATGTTATGGATTTATAAATAATGCGATTTTGTTGATTAAAAATAAGGGGTTTGAGGAATGTTTAATCTTTGAGATAAGACAGGCTTTGAATTCGCTTGGTTCTTTAGTAGGTGAGGATATAAATGAAGATATACTTGATAATATCTTCAATCGTTTTTGTATTGGAAAATAGCAAGGTAAATCAAGATGAAAAATATTGCTCTTGTAGGGTTTATGGGTACTGGCAAAACAACTATAGCGGTACTTTTGGCAAGTAAGCTGCATGCTTCTTATGTTGATCTTGACGAGAAAATTGAAGAAAAAGAAGGCATGAGGATTGTGGATATTTTTTCGCATAAAGGTGAAGCTTATTTCCGCAAAGCCGAAAAAGATATTGTGGCGGAAATTACTTTGCAGGAGGGGAAAATCATTGCTTGTGGAGGTGGAGTTGTTCTGGATGAAGACAATATAAAAAATCTTAAGAAGAACGGAGTTATTATCTGTCTTGAAGCTACGCCTGAGGTGATCTTAAAGAGAACAGAAAATTATAAGCATAGACCGCTGCTTAATGTAGATGATCCTAAGTCAAAAATTGAGGATATGCTAGAAAAACGAAAGTCCTATTACGCAAAAGCAGATTATAGTATAGACACGTCTAAGTTGAGCGCTCAGCAGGTTGCGGATGAGATCTTGAGTTGGATAGAAGGGTAGGAGCCAAATGAAACATGAGCAAAAGAAATATTATATCGCTCTTAATATGATCTGCGGATTAGGGCAGGTTTTAATTAAAAGATTGTTTGAACGTTTTAGCAGCGCGAAAGGTGTTTTTGAAGCTTCAATTGCCCTCTTGATTACGGTGCCTGGCGTAAGTGAGCGAATTGCAGGAGATATAAAAAACATACTGACAACAGATGTTTTTAATAAAGAAATACAGGATATCAATACTGAGGGGATTCAAGTTTTGTGCCCAGATGATGTTCTCTATCCGGCACTATTAAAAGAGATATATGATCCTCCCCTAGTACTGTATTTAAAAGGCGATCTTTCGTTATTGAGTAAAATAACGGTCTCTATTGTCGGATGCCGCAGAGCGAGTTTTAACGGTTTGGGTTTATCTGCTCGCATTGCAGAGGCGCTTTCTATTCGGGGTATTTGTGTTGTTTCGGGCCTTGCTCGGGGGATAGATACTGCTGCGCATAAGGGCGCATTAAAGCAATCAGGTGGTACAATCGCGGTGCTGGGCAGTGGACTTAAATGTGTGTATCCGCGGGAAAATAAATATCTATTTGATGAGATAAGCAGAAAGGGTATTGTGATGTCTGAATTCCCTTTGAACACCACTCCGCATAGTGGTAATTTCCCCAGACGCAATCGAATTATAAGCGGACTTAGCCTTGGAGTAGTTGTTGTCGAAGCTGCGCAAAGAAGCGGATCATTGATCACGGCAAATCTGGCATTATCACAAAACCGAGAAGTGTTTGCTATGCCGGGTGCGGCAAATTCCGTGAATGCAAAAGGGACGAATAAGTTGATTAAAGAAGGCGCGAAACTTGTGGAAAACGTTGAGGATATTATTGAAGAGCTCAATGTCAGCGCTTATATTCAAGACATAGGCCCCAAGACTGATGAAGGTACGGTGGCGTTGCGCTGCGACTTAAAGGCAGAGGCAATGAAGCTGCTTGAGTCCTTAAGCAGTGAGCCAATGCATATTGATTCTCTTGTAAAAATGAGCTCTTTGAGCGCGTCTTGCGTATATAAAAATTTATTGGATCTTCAGTTAAAGGGAATAATCAGAGAAGTTGAAGGAAAAAGATTTATAAAAAAGGAGGGATAGTAATGGAACTGAAAAATTATATGGAAGTTGTAGTGAAAGAAGTTGTTGACTTGGAATTGAAAAAGATTGATGCGAAGTGGGAAAACGATGAAAGGCGTAAACTCGATGTAATGGCGCTTATTCTTAATCGTTTGCCAGCTAGGTATGTAGTAACCGGAAAAGGCTGGATCATGACTAAGATCAAAGAAACAGAGTCTCAATTTCAGGCAGATATATTAAGAGAAATGATAAGAGCAATGAAAATTGTTGAGGATAATCCGCGCTAAAGATAATCAGGAAAAAGGATTATCTTTAAGAAAGAAGAATAATAATGAGTTTTGGTGTTTCTAAAAATTTTATCCAATTTGAAGATTTGAGTTCAGAAGAACTGCGTGTTTTTAATTTGATATTGCAGAATATCTATCAAAAAAGAGGAATAGATTTTTGTCAATATCGCCCTAAATGTTTGAGGCGGCGGATTGTTGTCGGAATGCACGATGTTAATGTTACTAGTTTCTGCACTTATTTGGATTTTTTGAATAAAAATCCGCTGCAATACGACAAATTGCTGGATAGAATAACGATTAATGTTTTAGAGTTTTTCCGCAATCCTGAGGCATTTAAAGCAATACGCAGGAAAGTCATTCCTTCTATCATTGAGCGTAAGGAGAAAATGGCAAGTTATAATATAAGGATATGGAGCTCCGGCTGTGCAACCGGTGAGGAGCCTTATTCACTGGCTATTTTGTTTAAAGAGGCTTTACAAGAGCTTGGACAGAATATTAAGGTTACTATTCTTGCTACAGATATAGACAAGGAGTCTTTGAGAAAAGCGAATTTAGGTGTATACGGTGAGAAGGCTTTAAAGGAACTTACGACCCGTCAAATAGCTGCTTATTTTGTTAAAGAAGAGGATAAGTATTGTATTAAGCCACAAATAAAAGTGATGGTTAATTTTATGACTCATAATATGATTAGCGATGAGCTTCCGGCAGCTATAGATTTAATTCTATGCCGTAATGTTATTATTTATTTCAACAAGGAACTGCAGAATAAAGTTCATGCTAATTTTCATGCTGCCTTTGTCTCAACGGGATTTCTTGTTGCTGGCAAGACAGAAAGCTTAATGGACGTCAAAGAGGAATTGTTTTCTAAAATAGATTTAGGTAAAAGAATTTTGCAGAAAAGAATAAAGAGAACCAGTGGTGAGGATAATGTTTAAAAAAATAGGCTCCCTGAAAATAACTCTATTTCTATTATTTATTCTTGCCGTTAGCTCGATTCTTGGAACAGTAATTGCGCAGCACCAAACGGATGATTTCTATATGCAAAAATACGGATCAGTGACAGGCCGTATAATTTTGGTTTTTAATGGGGATGATTTTTTTAATAGCATTTATTATAATATACTACTTTTCTGCTTAAGCTTAAATTTGGTTGTGTGCACTGTTAATAGTTTTAAGTTTGTCCTTTTAAAGGACAGGCGAAAGTTGGCAATTTTTATTCTGCATTGTGGTGTTTTAGTTGTTTTTGCGGGAGCCCTGAGTAGTAGATTTACAAAGCAAGAGCATCGATATACTTTGTTGCCGGGAGAAAAAGTTACTTTGCATGATGAGGGAGCAGAAGTTGTTTTTAAGGAATTCAGCATAGAGTATTACCTGCAAAGTCAAATACCAAAAGAGTACAGAAGCCGTATCGAGATATTCGAAGGTGGAATTTTTAAATCAGACTATGTTTTGAGGGTAAATCATCCCTTGCGGTATAAAGGGTTTTGTTTCTATCAGTCTAGTTTTAACGTTCTTGCGGATGTTGAAATCGAAATTTCACATAGGAATAAGATTCTCTGGAAAGGGTTGTGGGAGCATGGAAAACCCCTGGATATATCAGGTAAAAATGCTTTAAGGTTTGAGATGACTCAGTTCCTTCCGGATGTGTCTGTCGATGAACAGGGAATCATTAGAGCTCGCTCCTATAATCTGGGCAATGCGGCAATGCTTATAAGTGTATATAAGAAAGATGAAATGGTTCATGAACAATGGGTGTTCCCATTAGATGCAGCGATGTCTAAAGAGAATAGGCACCCTGGGATTTTTGATTTTGAGGTTAAAAAAATTATTCCTGTTTACGCGACTGTAATTCAAGCGATCAAAGATCCAGGATTGGGTTTTGTCATGAGCGGTTTTGCCCTGCTGTTTAGCGGGTTAATATTGCTATTGTTTAAGAAAAAAGCTTAATGGTTCAGGGTTAATATGATTATTAATTATATAGGGAGATAAATATGCTTCGTTTAAGTTCGGCTTTATTAATTGTGGCGCTTTGCTGCGCATTAACACTTGCTCTCATTTACTATAATACAGCACCCAGGATCGAAGAGCAAAAAAAGATGCTGCTTGAGAGGTCTCTTAATTCAGTTTTAAGTGCCGATAGGTACGAAAAGTATGAAAATGGGATGGTATATTTTGAAGCATATGACAAAGAAGGAATTGTTGTCGGATGGTGCTTGTCTTTAAGCGAAAAAGGCTATGGAGGAGATATTAACCTTTTGGTAGGGCTAGATAGTAATAAAAAAATCACCGGAGTCAAGGTGCTTGGGCATAAGGAAACTCCCGGACTTGGATCTCAAATAAACGAGGTTAAATATGGACAGAAAGACGCTGCTTTTTTAAGCCAGTTCAATGGTAAGATATTAGAGGATATTGAGCTGGTCAAGGGAGAAACTAAAGAAAATATACAGGCGATTACAGGTGCTACGGTCTCTTCTCGGGCTGTTGTTGATGGGGTGCGTCAGGGCATCGAAGAATTCCTTAAAGTAAAGAAATAGAGGAATAAATATGAGACTTTACCCGATATTTCTAAAGCTTGAAAATGCTTCCTGTTGTGTAATAGGAGGGGGGACGGTGGCCTTGCGCAAAGTGAAAGCTTTGCTTAAAAGCAAAGCTAGAATTACTGTTGTGAGTCCTGTGTTATGTCCTGGGTTGTTGTCTCTAAAGAAGAAGTCGCTTTTTCAGTACAAAAAAAGTAAATACAAAAATGCATTATTAAAAAATCAGTTTCTTGTTATTGCGGCTACAAATGATGCGAAGGTGAATAAAAAAATATCTGCTGATGCGGCGACTTTGCAAATACTAGTGAATGTTGTAGATAGCCCCATTGAGTGCAACTTTTATGTTCCTTCTTTATTGTCAAGGGATGGGTTATTACTGGCAATTTCAACTCAAGGGGAATTCCCCGGGATGGCTAAGAAAATAAAAGAAGAATGTAGTCATATTTTTCAAAAATATGCAAAATCTTTTAAAAAACTCGCGGCATTAAGAAAGGATATTTATAATGGAGATGGAACGTATAAACAAAAAGTAATACGCGCAAAAAGTTTGATGCGTCCTGATATTTTAAAAATGGTCGAAAGTAAAAAAATTTGTAACGTTGATGCCCTGAAGGCGCATTTAAAAACACGGTAAATTATTGGAGAAAAGTAAATGTATACACTATTGTTCCTGGGTGTTCTTGTCGCATATTTAATTAGCGCAGTTTTATTTGTTGCGTTTGCTGTTGGCAAAAAAAGTCTTTTTTCTAAAGTTGCTTTATTTGCGGCGATTTTTGGTTTTTTAACGCAATGTCTTGCTTTGATAGTCCGGTGGCAGATCTCCGGGTTTCCGCCGATGTCTAACTTGTATGAATCTATGGCTCTTTTTGCTTGGGCTATTGTTATGGTTTTTCTTATTATTGAGTATCGATTTCATTTGAGCATAATAGGCGCTTTTATTATGCCGCTTGCTTTTTTAATAACAGGATATTCTTCTTTGCTTGATGAGACGGTTACTCCGCTTATGCCTGCTTTGCAGAGCTATTGGCTAACTATTCATGTTATGAGCTGTTTTTTTAGTTATGCTTGTTTTACCTGTGCTTTTTGTCTGGGAGTAATGTATCTTTTGCAGGAGCGGCAGTTGAAGTTAAAACATACAGGAAAATTGTTGGAGGTACTGCCTTCGCTGGAAGTCATGGATTCGATTAATTACAATATGGTTTTTTTTGGGTTCATTTTATTGAGCGCTGGAATTATAACCGGATCAATCTGGGCAACACAAGCCTGGGGAAACTGGTGGAGTTGGGACCCCAAGGAAACATGGTCATTTATTACATGGATTATATATGCAGCTTATCTTCATGCCCGGTTGAATTCCGGATGGAGAGGTAAAAGGGCGGCGATATTGTCAATTATCGGCTTTGCTTGCGTAATTTTCACTTACCTAGGAGTAAGTTACCTGCTTCCGGGATTACATTCGTATTTATAAATTAAATTATGAATATCACAATAGTAGGACTTAATCATCGCAGCGCGCCTATTGAGGTGAGAGAAAAGTTTGCTTTTCCTGAAAATTCTTTAGAGGAGGCATTGGTGCGGTTAAAAACTGATGCGCAGATACAAGAGGGAGTAATTCTTTCTACGTGTAACAGAGTGGAAATTTATGCTCTTGGTTTCCCTGGTGAGGGAATAAACGGTGCGGTGACTAATTTCTTGAATTCGTTTCATAAAGTTGCATCTAGTAGCCATGAGAAATATTTCTATACATATAATGGTATAGAGGCTATAAAGCATTTGTTTAGAGTCAGCAGTTCTCTTGATTCACAAATCTTGGGAGAAACTCAAATATTGGGACAGATAAAGGAGGCCTATTTTAAAGCCATGCAAACCGGCGCTGTTTCACGTGTATTTCCGTTTGTTTTTGAGCAAGCTATAAAGGTAGGTAAGCGTGCGCGCAGCCAAACCCATATAGGCTATGGAGCTGTATCTATAAGCACAGCTGCTGTGGAAATGGCTCGTAAGATATTTGGCAGCTTGTCTGAAAAAAAGATATTGATAGTCGGGGCGGGAAATATAGGTGAGCTGACGGCAGAATACCTTTATTCAAGAGGAGCAAAAATGGTATTGGTTGCCAATAGAACATTGAATAGAGCTCAGCAGCTGGCAAAGAAGTTTAAAGGTCAAGCAATATCTTTTGATGAATTTCCCCAGGCTATGCTCAAGGCAGATATTATTATTAGTTCGGTAAACTCTCCTCATACCTTGCTTTCTAAGGATATGATGGATAAGATTATGTTAGGACGTAATGGGCGGCCTGTATTTATTATTGATTTAGGCCTGCCGCGGAATATAGCTCCTGATGTAAATACACTGGACAATGTTTATGTCTATAATCTTGATGATTTGAAAAAGGTTAAGGATGCAAATTTAGAAGACAGATTGAAAGAAGCTCAGAAGATAGAAAGTATTATCGATAACCATTTAAAGAAAATCGCATCTAAACTTCAGGGATTAATTAATAATGAACAATGAAAAAAAGATTATTATAGGCAGTCGTAAAAGCCTTTTGGCTATGAAGCAGTCAAAAATAGTTATGGAGAATCTTAATGTCATATTTCCGAACTATACTTTTGAGATCAAAGGGATTATTACCAGCGGGGACCGCCTTAAAACCTGGCCTAAAAACCAGTCAAAAGGAATGTTTGTGAAAGAGATTGAAGAGGCGCTTATAAGAGGCGAGATTGATTTTGCCGTACATAGCATGAAAGATCTGCCGGTTGACATGCCTGATGGATTAGAGATTGCTGCGATTACGAAAAGGGAGAAACACGGAGATGTTTTAATTTCCAGAAATCTAAAGAAATTAACTGAGCTGGAAATTGGAAGCTGTGTGGGGACTTCCAGCCCCAGAAGGAAAATGCAGCTTTTGCTAATTAGAGATGATTTAAAAATTGCAGATATAAGAGGGAATCTGGATACACGGCTTAAAAAACTTGAAAACGGTGAGTATGATGCCATAGTTGTTGCTGCGGCGGGGATTTTGAGGCTGGGCTGGTTGAATCGTATTACGGAATATTTAAGTGATGATATAATGCTGCCTGCTCCTGCGCAAGGGGCATTAGGTATTCAGATAAGAAAGAACGATAAAAAAATACAAACCCTAATCAAAAAACTAAATTTTAAGAAAACGGAAATAGAGGTTAAGGCGGAACGGGAATTTCTTCGTGCTATGGGCGGTGGCTGCAGAGTTCCGATAGGGGCATTGGCTAGAGTTAAGGCAGAGGCCTTGCATATTGAAGCTATTGTAATTAAAAATAAAACTAATTTTTGTAGAACTGCAGTTAAGGGAAGTAAAAAAAATCCGCAAATATTAGGGAAGAAACTGGCTAAAAAGATTAAAACTATTCTAATGAAAAAAGCTCAGAAAAGAGGTGAGTAGTATAATGGGGGATAATAAAATATCAGTTCTTATCATCGATGACGAGCAGCTTTTGACAAAAAGTCTTGCGGCAATATTCGAAGAAAAGGGATATAAGGTTAAAACCACTGCTTTTGGTAAGCAGGGAATTGAGTGGCTTGAAGAAGGTTTTAATGTTGTTCTTTTGGATCTAAAATTGCCGGACATTGACGGGTTACAGGTTTTGAAAAAAATAAAAAGAACTTATCCTGGTATCGTTGTCATTATAATAACCGCATTTTCTTCTGTGAATATGGCTGTTAATCTAATGAACGAAGGGGCGTATTCTTATGTGAGCAAGCCTTTTGAAGTCGAGGAGCTGAGAGAACTGATAGACCGCGGGTTAAAGGCTAAGGCTGATGAAAACAATAAGCATAGGCTTTTGAATAATCTCTCTTTACTTTATCAGGTAAACAGAGAAATGGAAGGACTTGTTGAACTTCAAAGCATCGCAGGTTTAACAGCGCGGTATTTGATTGGGATAACTAAAATTGATATCTGTGCTTTACTACTTTTTGATGAGAAAACAAAGGAATTTTTCTTTGGGGCATTGAGCGGGGTTGAATATAACTTAGAGCAAATAGCTCAAAAGCGCTTTAAACTAGATAAAAAAATGTACCAGAGATTGATTGATGAGCAGGTAGCGGTTCTAATTCCCCATCTCAAGACAAAACCCGACATACTGAAATATATTCCGGCAAGTAATCCGAAATCACTGTGTATCTTTCCCCTTGTTGGCAGAGAAAAAGTTAGGGGACTGGCTTTGTTTGTTAGCGGCAGGGAAGTATCAATAGAAGAAGATGTTTTGGAAACAGTTAAGACGATAACCACTCAAGCCGCGATTTGTATAGAAAATGCTAATCGATATTTGAAACTTAAGCATGATTATCTCGGAGCCATTACTGCATTGGTTGGTGCCGTAGAGGATAAAGACGAATTTCAGCAGGGACATTCAGAGGCAGTTGCTGAGCTTGCGGTTAAAGTTGCAAAAAAAATGAACCTGCTCTCAGACCAGGTAGAGTTTATCAGGCTTGCAGGGCTGCTGCATGATATAGGAAAGATATCTATCAGTGAAAATATTCTTTTAAAAAAGAACAAGTTAACTGTTGATGAGTTTATGAAACTTAAAATGCATAGTATAGCGTCCACAAGTATATTGCGAAAAATGGATTTAAATCAGCAGATATTGCCTATGGTACTTTATCATCATGAGCGTTATGATGGGTCAGGATATCCCGAAGGCCTGCGTGCATATGCGATTCCTCTGGGAGCACGGATTCTGGCCGTATGTGATGCGTATAATGCTATGGTATCAGTTCGTCCATATCGTAAAAACTTAAAACAGAAGGATGCGATAGAGGAATTGAAAAGATGTTCCAAAAGCCAGTTTGATCCGGATATAGTGGATGTGTTTGTTAATATTGTTGCCTAAAATATTGTTTGATGGATAATTTATGAAAAAAAAAGTTAAAGGTAAGGTGTTTCTGGTTGGAGTTGGCCCTGGGAATGAAGGATTGATCACTCAGGCAGCGCTTGAGTGCATAAAGGCTGCTGACGTGATTATTTATGATTATTTAATGTCGTGCGATCTCTTAGCTAATGCTCAAAGCCATGCAAAGATAATTTATGCAGGGAAAACACCTGGCAGGCATAGTTTAAAACAAGAACAAATTAACAGAATCCTTGTAGGGGAAGCTAGAAAACATAGAGTTGTAGCTCGTCTTAAGGGGGGGGATCCTTTTTTATTCGGCCGCGGCGCAGAGGAAGCGCTTGCACTTAAAAAAGCAAAGATAGAATTTGAGATTATACCAGGTGTTAGCTCAGGTCTAGCGGTGGCAACTTACGCGGGCATATCCTTAACTCAACGAGGTATATCTTCCCAGGTAACATTTGTAACCGGACATGAGGATCCGAATAAGTTAGCACAAGATATTAATTGGTCACTGCTGGCAAAGAGCAAGGGGACCCTTGTGGTTTTTATGGGCGTGGCCAGATTGGAGAAAATTACTTCAAAGTTGATTAAGTCTGGCATGAAAAAGGATATGCCTGTTTGTGTAAGTCAGTGGGGGACGTTGCCGAAACAGAGATCAATTACAGGTACGCTTGAAAATATTGCAGGAATTATTAAAAGAAATAAATTATCCAACCCAGCGATAGTGATTATCGGCAAAGTTGTTAATCTAAGAAAAAAGCTTTACTGGTATGAATCAAAACCGCTTTTTGGAAAAAAAATACTTATAACTCGGCCTAAAACTCTGGCAGGAGTTTTTAGCGCGAAACTTAAAGCTTTGGGAGCGCAAACATGTATTTATCCAATGATCGAAGTAGTTAAGGAAAAAAAGATAAATGCGGACTGTTTAATAAGTGAAATAAAACAAAGCGATTGGGTAATATTTACAAGCAGAAGTGCTGTGGATATTTGTTTTTGTGAACTGGAAAATAAAAATTTTGATGCCAGAGTATTTGCCCAGACAAAAGTCGCGGTGCTTGGCAGGGAAACCCAGGCAGAACTAAAGAGTAGGGGAATAAGAGCAGATATTATCCCTAAGAAATTTTTTATGGAAAGCCTTATTGATGAATTTAAAAAAATTGATATCCTCAAAAACCGTATATTTATTCCACATTCAAGGCAGGGGAGAAAACTATTAGTAGAAGAATTGTGTAAACAGGGTGCGATTATCGAGGAAATGTTTATTTACAGTGTTTGTAAACCGATGCAAACAAATGCGCGGGAATTGAAAAAAATGATTAAGTCAGAGGAGTTTGATTTTGTTACATTTACCAGCTCCAGTTGCGTGCATCAGTTTATGAAATTTTTGCCAAAAGAGAAAAAGTTGTTAAACAAACAAATGTTTGCCTGTATAGGACCTATTACTGCAAATACGCTGCAAAGCTATGGCTTTAAAGCAGCAACTGTAGCAAAGGTATTCACAATAGAAGGTCTGGTGAAGGCGATATTAACTAAAAGGAAAAAGCATGGTTAATTTTACAAAACTTTTGGGAGGCAAGCCTACAGTGTCCGTTGCCTTAGAAGCGGTGAGCAAAAAGAGGAAAAGCCCCTTATTTATAAGCTGTAATGCATCAAGCCCTTTGGTAGTTTTTAACTTAACTCGGCGTTGCAATTTGGCTTGTCGGCATTGCTACCTTGAGTCTAAGAATATAAACTATAAAAATGAGCTCAGTACTCCAAAAATCAAGAAGGTTATTGATTCTTTAGCTAAAATAGATATTCCTGTTTTACTTTTTTCCGGAGGTGAACCTCTGGTGCACAAAGATATACTGGCTTTGATTGAATATGCTAAAGAAAAAAAGATACGGGTTGGGTTATCTACAAACGGCACGCTAATAACAAAGGTTCTTGCCAAAAGATTAGCAAAAGCAGGAATAGACTATGTAGGGGTGAGCATTGATGGGGCAAAGAGCCTGCATGATAAATTCCGTAAAATGAAAGGCGCCTATGATAGGGCTATAAAGGGCATTATTAATGCTCAGGAAGCTGGACTCAAGACAGGCGTGCGTTTTACAATCAGCAAGGCCAATGCAGCAGATTTGCCCTCGGTACTTGATTTATGTATAAAAGAAAAAATTCCGCGTTTTTGCATGTATCATTTGGTATACTCAGGACGGGGGAAGAGTATTGCAAATATTGATATTGATAATAAGGCCCGGCGTAAAGTTGTTGATTTTTTAGTCCATCGTGCCTTAGAATATAATAAGAAGAAGTTTGACTTTGAAATGCTTACTGTAGATAATCATGCTGATGGCATTTATATATATAATTATCTAAAGAAAATAAAGTCACAGATCGCCGCGCAGGTTTTGGAATTACTTGAGTTTCATGGGGGGTGTTCCGCCGGTAGTAAAGTCGTAGATATATCTCCCACAGGTGATGTGTTTGCCTGCCAATTCTGGCAGCAGGAGGCGATGGGGAATATAAATAATACGGATTTTAGTAAGATATGGCTTAATAAAAACGATAAGTCTCTTTGCCAGCTGCGCTCGAAATCTAGCTATCTGTTGGGTAAATGCGGGGTTTGCCGTTATAAGTCATATTGCGGTGGGTGCAGGATAAGAGCGCTTGTTGTGCATAATGATTTATGGCAGGAAGATCCTTGTTGTTATTTAACGAAAAATGAGATTAAATAGACTAACTGTAGTTTTATCTTGGGAGGAATAATATGCGTCAAATTGCTGTTTTTGGATTGGGTAGTTTTGGATCAACAGTAGCTAAAACTTTAACTGATCAGGGCGTAGAGGTTCTTGCTATTGATTCTGATAAAGAAAAAGTTGAGGAGATTAAAGATTATGTGGCTGTAGCAGTTGCTTTAAATGCTACAGATGAAAAGGCATTGCGTTCTATTGGGCTTGAACAGGTTGATGCGGCGATAGTCTGTATTGGTGAAAATGTTGAGTCTAACCTGCTTACAACGGTATTGCTTAAAAAAATGGGGGTAAAAAATATTTATGGACGTTCAGTCAATCCGCTTCAGGAAGAAATACTGAAGTCCCTTGATATCACAAAAATTCTTAACCTGGAAAAGGAAATGGGGGAGTCGGTAGGGAAAAGTCTTACTAGTCCAAATATCCAGGTAAGCATGAAGCTTTCTTCGGGACATACGATGGCTGAAATTAAGATTCCAAAAGATTTTTTTGGACGAACGCTGAAGGAACTTAATCTTAGAAAGCGCTATGATGTTAATGTTGTTGCGATAAAAAAACAGATTGCGGCTATAGATGAAAGAGGACAGCGAATATTAAACGAAGAAATAAATGATCTGCCGCAGGCTGAGGATGTGCTTGAAGAAGGCGATTGTATGATTGTGGTCGGCAAACAGGAAAGCATAAATTTACTTACTAAACATAAATAAGGATATAAGAATGAAAAGAGAAATAAACATACTATTTGGAGTTTTGGTTGCGATATTTTTGGCAATATGGTTTATAGGTAATGAGTATCTGCCTTCTTTTTATAAAGACAGCTTTGTGCTTTTAGTTGGTATAGGCATAGTTGTAACGCTTGTTATCCTAGACCGTTTTATAATTTTTAGGAAGAAATTTGAATTAGCTTTAAAGCATATATTGGAGAATAACTTTCGTACTGGAATTTCTATGCAGGGGGAAGATGAATTTTCACATATGGCGGCAAAATTCAATAAGGCTATAGACAGGATTAATGAATTTGATATTCTGCGGGAACAGAGAGTGGATATGATAAATAGACTGCTTTTAACGCTCAATCGCAATATCCAAAACGGTATTATGCTTTTGGAAATTAAATCTTCCCGAATTAAGATAAACAAGGCGGCTCAGGAAATATTCAATATTTCACAAGATGATTTGAGTATTGCTTCGGTGATAAACTTGGAGTCAAATTCAGAGTTCAGCAAGATGTATAATGACATCCTGGAAGGACGTGCGAATACTATTTCTGCTGAGCTGGAGTTGTTTTTGCCTATATTAAAAGCAAAAGCGGTTGTGAGCCTGAAAATGTTTGCCATAAAAGACAAAGATGAAAAGTTGAATTCAATACTATGTGTTTTTCGCAACACATAATATCTTAATTAAGTGGGTGTTTTGTAAAAAATAGTAGTTAAATTTTTCTTTTTTATATTGTCCAATTCTATTGCTGAACAATCAAAATGATAAAATTAAATATAAAACAAATATTCATCATCCTTATTTTCTTATTCCTGATTTCTTTGCCGTATGCCGAGACCTGGGCTCAAGAAACCGATGTTTATAGCAATCACTTGTACAGAGCGAGGGTTTTCTTTAATCTTGGTGAATATGAACAAGCGATATCAGAATATAATCGAGCGGCAAGGTTTAGTCCTGATGCAAAAATAATTGAATTGAATAAGGCGTTTATTTATAAGAATATGCGTCTTTATAAAAAGGCAGCGTTACTGTACAGGAAGCTGCTTAAAGAAGGGCAGAGTGGGATTTTATTTAGGAACCTGGGAGAAGTTTACTATCTTAATTCAATGCCGGATAAGGCGATAAAATCGTTCAAGCGAGCCAGGGAAATGGGATTAGAAGATGCCGGTATTTATTTCTGGCTGGGACGATGTTATGAAGATAAAAGAGAAATGCAAAAAGCAGTGGACGCTTACCGTCAGGCAATAAGGCAAGATGAGGAATTTGCTATTGCTCATCTTGTGGTGGCAAATATCTATATTAGAAACAGAATGTGGAAAGAGGCGCAGAAGGAACTGGAAAAAATCCAGGTGCTTGACCCAAGCATTAAAGATATATATCCATCCTTGATGAGCGTATATTTCAATCAAAGAAGTTATGATAAGGCGCTCAAGGCTGCAAGAAAGGTCCAGGCAGTGAACCCGGAGGATACACAAGCAAAAAAGTATATCAGTGAAATCCATAAGATATCCGGCAAAGAATTGGGGGAAAAGTTAAAACAAAAAGAGTATGCAAGAATGAAAGATTCTTTTGCTAAAAAGGTTTCGCTGAAAAATGTTCCAAATGGTCCGACTATAGGAGTGCATATAGGTGATGTAAAGCGGTTGCGGTTTAAAGCGGGCGCGGATTTTTCCATTAAGGATATTGCTTCTGATATTGTTCTATGCGAGGGAAAAAAGAATAAACTTTATACTCTCGTACTGCAAAAAGATGGAATCTTTTTTTCAGATGAAGATAAGAAAATTCTGGATTTTAAAAAAAGTGTTTTAATGACTCAGGATGATAAACGCTCAACGATATTGATTTTTGATGTAGAGGCGGGTAAAGGAAAATACTGGGCGAGTAAAAGTGACAGGGTATATAGAGGAACGCTTAAGATTGAATTAACTGAGCAAGGGTATATTCAGATAGTTAATTCACTTAGCATGGAAGAATATCTTTACGGGGTGTTACCTAGCGAAATGCCGAGTTCCTGGCCGCAGGAAGCTTTGAAGGCCCAGGCAGTTGCTGCACGCTCTGAGGCATACAGAAAAATAAACCGTCATAAGGAGCAGGGGTATAATTTCTGTTCTGGCGTTCATTGTCAGGCATATAATGGTGCTAAAGTTGAGACAGCGGCAACTAATTCTGCTGTAGATTCTACAACAGGCCTGGTTGCTGTTTACGATGGAAAGCCTATTGATGCTGTATACAGCAATAGTTGTGGGGGGCATACTCAGGGGAATATATTTTCTGAGCGTGTTGATGTGCCTTATTGGCAGCATAAGACTGATTCATTAATGCCTACAGGATTCTTTTTTCCCCTATCAGCTCTTGAGCTTGAAGACTGGCTTGGATCAGATAAGATAGATGTGTTTTGTAATAATAAAGCCTTCTCTCGCAAAAGTAATTTTCGCTGGCAAAGATTATACACACGAGTCCAATTAGAAGATTTAATAAATAAAAAAAAGGATATTGGCAGGCTGATATCAGTTGATATAAAGGAGAGGCATCCATCATCGCATGTTCACAGCATTAAAATAAAGGGGAGCAATGGGGAATTCATTATTGAAAAAGAGCTTAATATTAGACGATTGCTGGGCGATCTTCGCAGCGCTATGTTTAACATAGACGTTAAGCTTGATAAACATGGGCAGGCTGAGTCTTTTTTGTTTTATGGCGGCGGTTGGGGACATGGTGTGGGTATGTGCCAGGTGGGAGCCGCGACAATGGCTGAAAGAGGATTTAATTTTAGGGAGATCCTTGAGTTCTATTATACGGATATATCGATAGAGAAAAAATATTGAAATTAAGAGAAGGTTGATTTTGTTGCAAAGGCAGATGCAATACAATATAATAGGGCACTATGAAAAGGATAAGTCTCATTAAGATGAAAGCTAGGCAAACAGGAACTATTCTCGAAATTGAAGGCGGAAGTGCATTTGAAAAACGCCTGGCAGCTATGGGAATTAGTATAGGCAAGCATGTTACTAAACTTAGTGCGTTTGTTATGCGTGGACCTGTAGCGATAAAAGTGGGGCGGACTGTGGTTGCTTTAGGATATGGGATGGCTTCAAAAGTATGGGTAATTCCGAACAAAAAATAAAAAAAATTGCTCTTATAGGAAATCCTAATGTAGGGAAAAGTGTGTTATTCTCTCGCCTTACAGGAGTGCGTGTTCTTGTGTCTAATTACCCGGGGACAACTGTTGAATTTTTAAAAAGCAAAATCACTATTGACGGCGATGAGGTGGAGATCGTTGATCTTCCCGGCACATACAGTCTTGAGCCCAATGTTCCTGCTGAAGAAGTCGCGGTTAAAATGCTCACCGATGTGGACCTGATTATCAATGTCATTGATGCTACAAATCTTGAGCGCAATCTTTATCTAACAATGGAACTCTTGGAAACAAAGCATCCTATGATTATTGCTTTGAATATGTCCGATGAACTCAAGCACCGCGGTATATCGATAAATAAAGATGATCTTGAAAAGCTGCTGGGGGTCAAAGTTACTCTTACTAGCGGTATTACTGGTGTTGGTATTAAGCAGTTAAAAGAGAATATTAACAAGGCAAATCCAGTGAATGTCGCAACTCGTACGCATCAGCAGCGCTGGATCGAGATCGGAACAATTGTTGATAAAATTCAGCGTCTTAGTCACAGGCATCATACCTTTCTTGAAATACTTGAGGATGCATCTGTTAATCACTGGTGGGGTTTTGTCATAGCCGTCGGGGCGATTTTTATTAGTTTTAAAGTAGTGCGTTTTATCGGGGAGGGCTTGATCAATTATGTACTTGATCCATTTTTTAATTCCATATATTTACCGTTTCTTGAGTATTTAAGCGGACTTCTTAATTCGGGAAGTTTTCTGCATAGTATCTTGATAGGACATCTAATTGAGGGTAAGATAGATTTTCAGCAATCAATGGGGGTCTTGACCACAGCGCCTTATGTTGAGCTGGTAATGGTATTCCCGTATGTGCTGGCATTTTATCTGCTTTTGAGCTTTCTTGAGGACAGCGGCTATATCCCCAGGCTTGCGCTTTTGCTTGATAATATTATGCATAAATTGGGATTGCATGGTTTTGCTATTATCCCGGTTTTGCTGGGGTTTGGATGCAATGTGCCAGGGATTTTAGGTACAAGGATATTAGAGAGCAAAAGGGAGCGATTTATAGCTTCGACCCTCATTTCTATTGGGATTCCCTGTGCCGCATTGCAGGCAATGATCGTGGGTATTTTGGGCGGCTTTGGCGGCAGATATGTAGCTCTTGTATACGCTGTGCTTTTTATAGTGTGGCTTTTTCTAGGGGCGGCTATGAATTATTTTCTAAAAGGGTATAGCCCGGAGTTGTTCCTGGAGATTCCGCCGTATAGAATGCCTTCGTTAAAATTACTGCTAAAGAAGGTTTTTTACAGGATAAGAGGCTTTATCATTGAGGCAATGCCGGTGGTTTTAGCTAGTGTTTTGGTCATTAACGTGCTGCAGCAAATCCATCTATTTGAATTTATCTCAGGACTATTCGGTCCTGTTTTAAGCTTTGTATTCGGCTTGCCAAAGGAAGCGATCTGGGTGCTGATTGTTGGAATACTGCGTAAAGATATTGCTGCGGGCATGCTGATTCCGCTGGATTTAACTATCAAGCAGCTGGTTATTGCATGCGTGGTGCTTTCCATGTCTTTTCCGTGTATTGCGACTTTTGTGATTTTCATGAAAGAGCTGGGAATGAAACGCTTAATCCAAGCAACGATGATCATGTTGGCAATTACAATGCTTGTCGGTGGTGCGCTCAACATGATGATGTAAAAAAAGGTAAGGTTATGAAGAAAAAGAAATCTAAAGTTTTTACACCGAGATTTGTTATAAGAATTCTATTGGTGTTATTGCTGCTTTTGATAGGGAGTTCCTTTTTAATAGGCAGATTTTATTTGTCTTCGTATAAATTTTTCAGCGATAGACGTTTAGTTGCTATTGTTGAATGTAAGCCTTCAGAAAACTTATCCAATCCTGTTCTTGATATTGAATTTTTCCCAGGAACTGAAGAAGCCCAAGTTAGAAAATTTTTATTTAATGCTGATGAATGGGTGATCGAGAGTAGAATTGTGCAGTGGAAATCAATTCTTGGAATTGCGGGAGCCAGGAGCTATTTTCAGTTGGAGCGTATAAGCGGGCGCTATCTGGATATTGAAAAGGAAAAGACTATGCCTCGGATTGTTTATGGTTTAGCCGGTTCAGGGGATAAGATCTGGGAAGTTATCTATAAGTACCAAAGGATCATTCCTTTTATAGAGGCCGCGTATGGTAATAGCGCGTTTGTGCGTTATGAAGCCGGGAAAATTTTTTATGTTTATGTTACAAACACCGGTTTAATGATCAAAGATATGACTCAGCCGAAAAAAAGAAGTTTCTGGTTTGTCGGGTAGCATTTCTTTTAAGTATAATTTTCTGTCTTGTTTTCTTCTCACTAGTTGAAATACATAATAATCAAACTAGCTTGTCTCTCTAACTCCTAAATAGAATTATA
>JAGLQQ010000034.1 GCA_023136735.1 Candidatus Omnitrophota bacterium
ATATCCTTATTGCTTAAAGGAACTATAGGCCTGGCCATGTAGATCTGAAAATACTCTTTTTTGTTTGCCAATGCCCCAGCTAAAGCAAGAAGTGTCTTTCCTGTGCCGGCCTTCCCAGACATTGTTACCAGCTGAATTTTTGGATCCATGAGGGCATCAAGAGCAAATATCTGCTCGGCATTGCGCGGGGTAATGCCGTAAGCAGAAGCTTTCTGAACGCGCTGTATTTTTTGAGTTTCCGCGTCAAACCGTGCTAAAGCGGATTTTTTGCCGTTGCGCATAATTATATACTCATTTGGCAAAAGTTCTCTTTTAAATGGGAAGCCTGCTTTGTCTAATTCAAAAGGCTCTTTATATATGCGATTAATGAGATCATCAGATA
Source organism: Candidatus Omnitrophota bacterium (assembly GCA_023136735.1). GTDB lineage: Bacteria > Omnitrophota > Gorgyraeia > B26-G9 > B26-G9 > JAGLQQ01. The sequence continues at coordinate 383 of JAGLQQ010000034.1, forward strand.
CATCCTCTACAATACGGTAACCTTTATATAACTCTGTGATGTCTTTGACATGATCGCTAGTATAATCTTCTGCTATCAGCCCGACTGCTTTTGCTTTCATGCGCAGATTAACGTCTTTGCTTACAAGCACGATTGAACGCTCAGGTTCATCTTGAGCCATGCAGTAGGCAACATTTAAAATAAGATGGTCGGTTACATCAGGTGAAAAATTAAGCGCAAGATGTTCATGTATCCTTTGTCCTAGCTTGATGATAATTTTGCTGCGGTTTTCTCCAAGGCTTACTCCTTCATTAAATATATGGTCTCCGCTTAACTCGTCTAAAATTCTGGTGAACTGGCGGGCATGGAAACTTAAACTTTCATTTCCTTTTTTAAATCGATCAAGTTCTTCTAATACTTGTATGGGGATAACGATATCGTTATCCTTGAATTGATAAATACAGGCACTATCATGCAAAATAACATTAGTGTCTAAGACAAATACTTTGGGTTTTTTGGCTGGCATAACAAATCCTTTTGTTTGGAGGTTTTAGCAACTAGTTGTTTTTTGATCACCTTGATTATAACTAAATTAATCGCTTTAGGCAATAATTTTGTAGAACAAGAAAAATTAACATTTTTTTCGGTATTTTGCTATGTTATAATATAATACAGTTAAAAAATAAAAGAAAGCGCTGGAGAATAATGTATATTGAAATAGCTTATATAATACTGGGAATTATGCTTTTAATGCTTGGAAGAAAGCTTTTCTGGCTATTTTCAGGCGCAATAGCTTTTATTGTCGGGGTTGAGTTTATCCCGATGATTTTGCCCGGACAATCCTCGCAGGCGATTTTGATAATTGCGCTGATTTTGTCGATAATTGCAATTGTGCTATCTTTTGTTGTACAGAAGATCGGACTGGGAGTTGCTGGATTTATGGCTGGTGGTTATGTAGCGATGAGTATTGTTAATGAATTAAAGGTTACTATCCCTTGGCTGTCGTGGGTTTTATTTGGTGCTGGGGGAATTATTGGTGTGGTATTTACACTAATTTTGTTTGATTGGGCGCTGATTGTTCTTTCTTCATTAAGCGGGGCTTTTCTTATTGTGCAGGTTGCGGGATTTAGTTTGCCTTTAACCAAAATACTGTTTGTTCTGCTAGCGATTATAGGAATCGCTACGCAGGTTGCGAGTAAAAAATCAAATTGATTAACTGAATATATCTTTAAAAAGGATGATATCCCATGGATGAAGTGAGCTTAGCAAAAGCAGAAGCTATTCGCAAGGCTTATGCCCAGGCAAAAGAAATGAAAGAAGAAGGAGTTCCTGGGGATATGATTGAAGATGCAATAAAGATAAAACTTATCGAAAGCGGCATTGAGCCGGCTGCGGCAGTGCTAATATGCAGCAATCTGCCAGGAGTACGCCCAGAGTTAAAGGATAACATGGATGCGGGCAGAAAAAGTATGATTATGGGAGCGGTTTTGGTTGTCTTAGGTCTTATCATTGCATGGATTAGTGAGCTTTTCATCGTAAAAAAGGGAGTGCTCTACTATGTTATTGCTTTAGGGCCCATATTCGCCGGAATGGGTATTTTTGTCAAAGGAGTATTCGACTATAAAAGCCGGCTATGATATTCATCTTCATTGAATGTTGAATGTCGAATTGGTATACTATTTTATATTCAAATAGCATTTTATATATATGCAGTTTATACAGGGAGATTAGAATTGAACCAAAAAAATTATATTCTTAGTTGAAGATGATTTGGTAGCTGTTGAAAATATTTCCAGCTTGATTAGATTACGTAATTTTAAAGTAACGTGTGCGATAACAGGTGCAGAAGCGCTAGAAAAAGCAAAGGATCATCCGGATTTGATAATTTTCGATCGTTATCTGCTTGATGTCGAAGGATTAGAAGTTTGCCGCAAACTTCGTACTGACAAAAGATTAAAAAGTATTTCTTAACTGTATCTCTACACTTGTTGAACAGGATGATTTCAGTGCAGGCTTACCCCTTGACCGTGGCATTATACTCAATAATGTTATTTTGGAAATAACTGAGCGTATTTCTATTCAAAACTATATTTTATTTTTTAATAAGATCAATGAATTAAAAAAAGTCGGGATGCTGGTGGCTGTTGATGATGTGGGCAGTGGTTTGGCCAGCCTTGATACTATTGCCGAGACAAAGCCGGATTATGTTAGAATAGACATGTCTTTAATTCGGGATATTGATACTGATGCTGTAAAGCAAAGTATTGTAGAGGCAATTGTTAGTTTCTGTAAAAAAAGCTGCTTGGAAGGATGCCAAAAAGGCTGAGAAAGAAAGCAGTATAACAGGAGCGGGTTGTTATGGGCAATAGAGTGGAAAAGTGCGGCGCACTTATTGTGCTGATAGCGGTAATTGTGTTGTTTGTTAATTGCAGTTATGTTCAGGCCCAAGTGCTTGAAGATAAAGTTAACGGTTATAGTTTTGAATATCCTTTTGACTGGAAGGCTAAGGCTTTTCCCAATTCGAGAAATCTTATAAGGGGAGAGATAACCAAAGATAATAATACCGGGGCACAGATAAGAATATATCAAAACACAGGGAATTTTCGTAAATTTGTTGACAAGTATGTTGATGATTTTATGCGGCAGATGCAGAAACACTGGGGCGGTGAAATGATAATCAGCGATGAAAAATTTACAATAGTAGCTGGTTATGAGTGTTTTGTTATTAGTTTTGATTTCACTAGAAAAGACAATAAGCGCTGGTTTTTTAAACAGTATCTCTGGCCTAAAGGGGCTCAAATACTTATATTGCAGTCAGGCACACTATTTGAACTGCGTACTTTAAATGAACCGTCTGTAAATCGGATAGCTGAGTCGCTTCAGTTTATGGAATAGGAGGGGGGTATGTTTGCAAAAATACTGGGATGATTTTGGATAATTCTGGGAATTATTTTTCTGTTAAAACCGTAGTTAATGCAAAACCGTATCAAGAAAAAAGGCATAAAGAAAATATCTTTTTGCTCTAGTTTTGGCGATTTCTGCAATGATCATGTTAGTAGACTGGAACTCTGAAGGAATCTTGGCAAAGGCCGTATTTATTTTTGAGATTGCGGGAGTTTTTAAGTCCATGTTTTTTCTGAAGGAGAAAACATCTCAAAAGCTTATTGAATGGTTATCAAAGCAATAGCTTGAATTTTTTAGTGTTTGCGTCCTAGCACAAATATGTTTTGGTGTTGTTCTGTTTTTTTTGCGTTAAATAATAAAAGGAGGGTAAATAATGCGTAAATTACTATTGGTATTATCAATTATCGTTTTAGCATTGTGCATTGCTCAATCAGATGTTCTGGCAAAAGGGAAGGGAAGCTCAAAAGCACGTAAACCTAGAAAAATGGATAGGAATAAAGATGGAAAAGTAGATAAACAGGAACGGCATCAGGCTAAGGAAAAGAAATCTGAACGCAATGAAAAAAAGGTAAACAATTGGTGGAGAAAAAGAGCAGATACTAATAGTGACGGAAAGGTGAGCGATACTGAAAGAGCTGCTTGGAAAACAATGAGCAAAGAGAGAATTGATATGGATGGTGATGGGGTTATATCTCCGAAAGAAAAGCGCTTGTCCTGGAGACATGCCAAATCAAAGGTCAATACAAAGCTGGAGAATGAACATGATTCCAATGGCGATGGTTGGCTTGACGCGGATGAAAACAAAAATCTGCTTCAAGCGCGTAAAGCTTTGGTGAAAAGTAAGGGGAAAGCAAAAGTTGATTCTGCTGCAGAAGCAGGATATGATGCTGATGACGACGGCATTTTAAGTGCTCAGGAAGCTCAGGCGATGAACGAGGATATTCAATAGTTTAAGCAATATTAAAAGGAGATCAATGAAAGCATCATTTTTTTTAGATAAGGTTAGGAAGGGAAAACCACTTGTGCATCATTTGACAAACTGGGTGACGATATACGACTGTGCGAATATAGTCAAGGTATTCGGTGCCGCACCTGTTATGGCCCATGCTACTGAGGAAGTAACGGAAATGACTTCGCTTTCTTCTGCGCTAGTGCTTAATATCGGGACGCTAACAACAGATTTTATCGAAGCGATGAAGCTTGCCGTAAAAAGCGCGAATAAAAAGAACATACCTGTTGTGCTGGATGTTTGCGGTGCCGGAGCAACTGCGTTTCGAGATAAGAAAGTGTTTGAACTCCTTGAGGCCGGTAAAATAGATGTTATTAAAGGTAATGCATCAGAGGTGGCTCGTATAGCAGGTTTAGATGTGGCTACCAAAGGGGTTGACAGCACTGATGTGAACCAAGATCTCACTGAAATAGCCCGACAATTGGCTGAGAAAAGAAATTGCGTTGTTGTAATTACAGGAGCAGTCGATATAGTTGCTGATAAACAAAAGGTTTTTAAAATAAAAAATGGCCATGCGATGATGGCTAATGTTGTTGGGACTGGTTGCATGGCTGCTTCTGTAATTGGTACTTTTGCTGCTATCAGCGATGACTTGGCTGAAGGTATAAGCGCTGGTCTTTGCTGTTATGAGATTGCCGCGGAATGTGCAGCAGAAAAGGCAAGCGGGCCGGGGACTTTTAAAGAAAAGTTATTTGACTGCATCTTTACCCTAAATAGTGATATAGTGGATGAAAGGCAGAAGATACTTGCTATTTTCGCTAACTCCTAAATAGAATTATATAAGGGAAGCTAGCGGCAGCAATAGCAATTATTTAGAGACAGAAGTATAAACACTTAGGCACTGTTGAAAAACGCACATCTGAGGCGTTATTTGCTTACTCACTTGTGCGGCGTACGACTAGTACGCCTCCGCAAACGTTTGCGAATGCCTTACATCTGCACATTTTGCAACAGTGCCACTTAAAGGGTGAAAAAGTTATTTAAGAGGTAA
>JAGLQQ010000035.1 GCA_023136735.1 Candidatus Omnitrophota bacterium
TGGAAGGTTTCTTGTGCTTTAGAGTATACATCAAATGTTGTGTAGGAACTCATAACACCTTCTATCTCTCCTGTGTCATCATTAATCGAACCGCCTGTGTATCCGATGGTCTGGCTAAGGAATCCAGCACTGTTATATACATATTGTGTTGTAACACCACCAGCATGATTAGTCGCATAAACAGGTCTGCCTACACTGCTATATTCTAATGATCCAACTTTTCTTCCATTTTCACCATAATTATCAGTTTTGGTAATAAAACCGTTTCTGCTATAAATATTCTTAGAGATAACAGTACCCTCTTTATTGTAGCTTGTGTCCGGTCGTCCATAGTTATTATACTCAACAGATCCTGATAAGAGAACCTCTGAACCAATAGCATTGGCAACAGTATCACTGCCGAAATTATGGTCATTATTAACAACATAAGTCTGAGCACCTGTTACAAACCCTGTTGTTGCTCCCTTGTTGTCATAGATAAACACCTGAGAAAGCGATTCATTGTAACCAAGCCAACTTTCATATACAGCATAACTATCTACAGGTCTGACCTTGTTATCGTAATTTGTATATCCAGTTATTTTCATGCCGATCTCGTTACCATCCGCGTCAAGTCCATCACACGCCATGGTATTGGATTGGGTCATAAAACCATTAACTGAATAATCAAATGTACCAACAAGAGCACCTTCAGCATTACGCGACTCATCTTGCTTACCGTAGATATCATAAGTTGTTGTTCCTGTTATTTCTCCTACTTCTCCTTCTCCAGGATCGCCGTAACTTGTACTGCCTACTAAGAAGCCTCGGGCATATTCAAAAGTCTGGAGCATAGCACCGCGTTCATTATAGGCCGCTTCTGGTCTTCCCGCGGCATTGAAAACAGTTTTTCCTGTAAAGGTTTTGTTCACACCATAATTGGATGTTTCACTTAAAAACCCTGATCTTGAATAACTGAACTTTGTTGTCTGTTCGCCGTTTTCATTATAGGAATACTGCTGCTGTCCATATCTGTTGAATGTCGTATAACCCATAAAACTTTGCTCTGCAGTAAAAGGAACATCAGGATTATCCGGGTTAAGGCTATCTCCATAACTCACTGTAGCTGTTAAAAATCCTGTATTATTGTTCCCAATAAAGCTAAGGATATCTTCTGAATCTGATTCAACATCAGTGTTATAAATGAAATCCTGCACTTTTGTAACACCGCTTGTCTCTGTAGTAATACCGTAAAAATCTCCAATATATTGACCTTGATCATTTGTAGGATTAAATACAGAATATGCGGCTTCCGGTCTTCCTGCCGCATTATAATTTGTGAATCCTGTACATACACCTACATCAGTTTCCGTACCACCGCTGAATGAAAATGCTCGGGTCATAAATCCATGTACATCATAATCATATTTAGCAACAATCATTCCTTCATTATTAAACTGAGTAAGTGCTTTTCCCCAAGAATCATATTCAGTTGTTCCGGTTTTAGTTGCGTATGTAATCTCACCAGATTGCAGTGTAGTTGCAACATCACCAGGTTCTCCCCAAGAATAACTTTCATCCATTGCTCCAGTAAATTCATTATAATGGAAAGTCTGCGTAAGAACGCCTCTTTGGTTAGTACTTTGTTCCGGTCTACCTAAACTATTAAAAGTTGTTTTTCCGACAACTGTTTTTGATAAACCATAGTTGTAGGATTCCTCCATAAATCCCTGTTTTGAATAACGGAATTTTGTTGTAAGTTCACCAAGGCCGTCATTATCAATATCAACTTCATTATATGATGCTTGTTGACGTCCGTATTTATCAAATACAGTTGTACCTATAAATGTCTCATCCTTACCGAAGTTTGAAGTGCTTACAAGAAAACCATCAGTATAATTGTAATCCTGTACTTTAGCACCATCTCCGTATGACGGTAGATTGTCACCCGTCCATCCCCAGCACTGATAAGAAGCCTCAGGCTTGGATGTATCACTAAATGTTGTATAACCTGTTATAATATAATAACCGTTTTGTGATGTGTTGTTCAAAGTATCTGTAGTATTATTTAGGTTATTATGAGTTGCTGTGTCCGGTCCCGCGCCTACTTCAAAAGCCAATGCCAATGTATGATCCAGGAATCCAGCAGAATCATATACATATGCTGAGTTTGTTATTCCTACATCATTTGTGCTGTACATTGATTTGCCGTAACCGTTATAAAATGTCTGTCCGGTTAATGTTTGATCTTCCCCGAAACTTGTGCTGTGTGTTAGAAAGCCATAGTCGTTATACTCAAATTTCTGGGTTAATCCTTTTTCTGTATTTCCTGATCCAACCATATTGTAAGATTCAATAGGTCTGCCTTTCTTGCTAAATATTGTTTTGCCAAGATAGGCATTATTTAAACCATAGCTGTTTGTCTGGCTAAGAAATCCCTGTTTAGAATATTTATACGAAGATGTCTTCTGCCCTTCTTCATTAAAAGAAGTTGACTGTCTGCCGTATTTATCAAATGTTGTATATCCCGCATCAGCATCGTTTTTAGCATAATTGTTTGTTTGTACTAGGAACCCACCCTCATACACATAATCCTGAACTTTTGACATTACATCAATCGAAGGATTACCTTGGTCGTCAAGTTCCTGGCTGTTATAAACAGAATAGGTTGCAGTTGGTTTTGAACCTGCGTCAAATAGCGTATAACCTGTCAGCAATGCCTCAGGTATATCCCCCTGCATTTGCACATTACCGTATTCATCCATGTTGATCCCGTAAGATTCGGATCTGGTCATGAAGCCTCTTTCATTATAAATATATCCCTGAGTTAAAACACCATCTGCAACTGTCACCCCGTCAACAACAATCGGCTCAGAGTTATAAACCTCTGAGGCTTTGCCGTATTTATCATATACAGTAAAGCCGGTTTGAGTTGAAATATAAAGTGCTTTTGATTCAAATGTCTTAGCAAAGGCATTCAAATCACCTTTTTCAATGGTACCGTTCAGAAATTGGATGACCATATTTTCCGAACCTGCAAATTTGCTTTCAAGAACATCCATATCTGACTGATTGATTTCACCGTCTTCATTTAAGTCAAAGGCAACATTATAATTTTCATCACCCTTCACACTATTTAAGGCTTCAGCAAAATTGTTTAACTTGGTGACATCAATTTCTACAGCTTCTCCCCAGGATTTACTGGTTGCAAGCAAGCCGTCTGTGCCATACTCAAAAGTTTGAGTTAAACCCTTTAAAAATGGCTGCCATTCTGTATTGGCCATGTCCGCAGAGCTAAGTCCATCACTAAGCGCGGCAACAAGATCATCAGGAAGCTTGTTTATTCTTCCCGCAGTGTTAAAACTGGCAACTGGTCTTGAGTAATTGTCAAAAATAGTTGTTCCAGTAAGAGCTTTGCCTGCGCCATAAGAATAAGTAGCTTTTAAGAAGCCGCCTGTAGAGTAAGAATATTTTTGAACAATATTACCATCTTCATTAAAGCTTTCAAGCTGTCTGCCGTAATCATCAAATTCAGTATGTCCAGTAATTGCCTGCACATCGCCGGCATCACCGAAAACACCATTCGCGTTTGTATCTTCAAAATCCCCGTAGTTAATAGTTTGTCTAACTGAGTTAGAATATTTAGTAGTAAGTACTGATTCAAATATTGGTTTGTTGTTATCATCATAGTCAACTATAACTTTCACCGTGTCTTCATAGGAGTAGTCATAATCCTGTACTTTGGTTACTTGGAGACCGTTTACCCCGTCATTATAGCATTGATAAGAGGACATTGGTTTTGAATCTCCGCCAAAAATAGTATAACCGGTAATAACCGCTGTATTGACTTCAACCGGATCACCATTAGAATCAGTCATACTTGTAAGTCTGGCTGTGGACCATGCTGAAACAGATACTGGATCACCGCCGTCATCAGGAGTTGCCATGGCAGTGGTAAATTCAGAAACCTGAATTGTATAAGCAGCAACTGCTCCGGCCGTATTGCCTTCAGCTTCAAGCATTTGGCCAAGCATATGATAAGCACTGCCAACATCATTGATTAAAGCCTGATTACCGCCGTTTGCACCATCAGAAAAAGTGCTTATCAGCATTAGTGCGCATTTCTTTTTGAAATCTGTAGTATGCTCATTGTTCTCATCCCAAATAGCACTCATCAAAGCTTCATTTAATGCTGGGATACCATTTCCGTCAATTTCATCAAAATCACCGATACCAGCGAATACTTCTTCACTAAAAGAAGGATCCCACATAGCTGCGATCAATTCTAAATCTGCCAATGTCGATACCATGTCCGCGTTAACACCATCGGCTCCGTTTAAATTCAAACTCATAACCATCAAACCGTTTTCATCATAGACATATTTCTGAGTTAAGGTGCCTGAATGATTATAAACATCTGTCGGTTTACCTTTTGAATCGTAATTGGTATATCCAGTTTGAACTCCGTTTTCACCAAAATTCAACGTTTGGACTAAAAAGCCTTCTGTGCTATATGCATATTCCTGTGTTTGTGTACCCTGACCGTTAAAAGCTTTCTCCGGCCTGCCGTAGCGGTCGAATTGGGTTGTTGAATTCACTCTGTTGTTAAAACCATAACTGACTGTCTCTGAGAGAAAGCCTCTTCTGTCATATTTATATGATTGTTGTTTTTCAAGAAGCGCCTGAGTAGCATCAGTTGTGGTAATCACGTCACCATTAACATCATAACCAGATACATACTCACCATCGGTATTTCGTACTACAGAATACACAGCTTCCGGTCTTCCTTTTTTATCATATTCAGTTTTGGATGTTTTAAAGTAAGTATATCTGCCATCAGTGACAAGCGCGCCATTAGCATCCACAGGCTTATTAAAGGTTGCTTCATTTGTTTCATCCGTACCCCTAAGAATTCCCAAGGAGAAAGTAGTATCAAGCAGGCCATTTTCTTTATAAACATATTCCTGAATTTTTACCTTGTTATCACCGCTTCCGATCTGCCATACTTCCATAGGTCGGCCTTTTAAATCAAAATTAGTAACCGAAATAACTGATTGTTCACCGTTAAAAGGATCACTTGCCCCTAAATTCATTGTCTGCTGCAGGAATCCGTGCTCATTATACAGATAACTCTGTACCATTGAGCCTTCATGGTTATATGTTCCGGAAATTCTGCCAAATTCATCATAATCTGTCCAACCTGTAACTACTCCCTCTTCTCCGATAGCTGTAACAGAAACCACGTTTCCAGCTTCATCATAGTTATAAGTGCTCTCTAAAACCAACTCTGTAACCGGGTCATTATTATCATCAAGAACCGCATTTCCAACATCATCTAAAACCGGGATGATATCGTAGGTCTGGGTATACTGACCGCCTTCAACCATGGTAATTGAATCAGAAACATGGTTGGTAACACTAATAAGATTATTTGTAACTTCATCATATTGATATGAAGTTGTTAGTGTGCCGGCAAAGTTGCTTATTTCATCAACCCTTATCCCGTCTTCTAAAAAAGTAATCATATTTCCATTCTCGTCTACAATGCTCTCAAGTATACCGTTATTGTCAAAAGTATAATCTCTAAATGTAACTAAGTTGTCATCAGCATCTGAGTATTGAGCATAATCTGGACGGCCTTGATCATCATAAACTGTTTCATTGCCCCACTGGTCAATGGATTTAAGAAGCGTATTCAATCCATCAGTAGAGTATACATAATCAGTTGTGCCTTGCGCGGAAGTTGACAAAAGCTGCCCGAAATTACTATAAGTTTCTTGACGTACAACCGCACCGTTTGAGTTAATCAGCTTTACAACAGATCCTTCAAGTTCATACTGAAATTCAAATTCGTCACCGGTATCAAGGTCTTTTACTTTTACCCGGGCTCCGCTCATTGAATATGTTACTTCTGTAAGGCCTTCGGCAGTAGTAGAAATACTTGCCTGAGCAGAATTGCTGAATCTAATAGCGATATCACCGTTTGATTGCTCAATGACACGAGGTGCCGGAGCAACCACGCTATCCATATCTCCCGGCTCACTCTGATCGCTAACAATCCCTCCGAATACACCTTGAATGACCTCATCAGACATGAGCATATCCTGCCATGCCTCCATATCCAACGCGAATACATTACCCATAGTCAACGCATTAACTAAAAAACTTACTAATACTATATAAGAATAACTGCGGATACTTTTAAACATAACTGCCTCCTCTCAAAGATTAAACAAATTATAAAATATCGAAATATAGCGTACACACTGCACTGTAAGTATTGTATGAAATATAGATAAGTGCAAAGCTTTACGTTTTAATGTTTTCATGTTCCTCCTTTCCTCTTTATTATAAAAAATAAAAGCCGCGCTGCTTATACCACGGCAGCCCGGCTATCAATAGCGTGTAAAGTCGTTGTCGGTGCGCCCGGCGATCTTTGCACTAGCTTTAGACCCGTAGCTTTGCGCCACCAAGATTTCTCTTGGAGTTGCCTCTGCTAAAATCAGCAGTTCCGTTATTCACGGATTTTCGGATATAGTTGTGTAATAAAAAAGTAATTAAATTCTTTTAAAAATTCTACATTAAGTATATCACGCCACTAATCTTATGTCAAACATATAACTCACTGTAGCGTAACGAGTTAGGAAGAGAAGATTTAAGCATACTGCTTTTTCTTCGGATTGGACGGGACTAATGAAGGCGTATATTGAAAATAAACTGTATAAAAGTGTTATAATATTTTAAAAACTATCCCTTCCCATAAACCAATCCATAAGCTCAAAGCCATTTTTAAACTTAAAATCGCTTTTCCCTGCCTCTATTTCATTATACCATGAAAATTCATCTTTTGCAACCCCGCTTCCGTACATTAAAAAACACACAGGATCACTTGTATGTGTTTTTAAAGCCACCGGAGTAGGATGATCCGGCAGCACAATAATTCTAAAATCATCCTTATCCTTGAATTCCTCAAGTATTTTGCCGATAATTAAACGGTCTATACTCTCAATTGCCGCTATTTTAGCTCTGGCATCACCATTATGCCCTGCCTCATCTGGAGCCTCAACATGAATAAAAACAAAGTCCTCCCGCTCTAGGCTTTTTAAGGCATATTTTGCTTTAGCTTCATAATCTGTATCGTAATAACCTGTTGCGCCTGGAACATCAATCGGCACTAGTCCTATTGATTTGCCTATTCCCTTTATTAAATCAACAGCAGAAATTACAGTTCCCTCACATCCGTATTTCTCTTTAAATGAAGGAAGCTCATTTTTTTTACCCTGTCCCCATAACCAGATCATATTTGCCGGGTTTTCACTTAAATCCCTGCGAACCATGTTAACTTCATGCTCATCGAGAATCTCACGCGCCTGCTTTAAAAGAATAAGCAATTTATCATCCGGCTTTAACTGCGGCAGGTGCTCGGCTACACTTTTGCCCATGATATCATGAGGAGGAAAACATTTAAGATTTTCATATTTATGGTCAGGATCATTGATTACTAATATATGTCTATAGCTCTTTCCAGGGTAGAATTTAAAAATGTCATTACCGAGTCTATTGTTTAAAACCTTGATCAGGGCATGAGCCTCTTTGGTTTTAATATGCCCGGCACTATAATCAATAAGGACATCGTTTTCCTCTGTAATAAAATTACAGCGAAAAGCTATTTGCCCTTCTTTAATTTTTATACCTAGATTAGTTGCTTCAAAAGATGCTCTTCCAGAAAAATATTTCTTTGGATCATAGCCAAAAATAGCAAGATTAGCTACATCGCTTCCCGGTGTCATTCCGCTAGGTATAAACGAGGAAAGACCGATTTTGCCGTTTACTGCCATAAAATCCATATTCGGAGTTCTTGCCACCTCTAAAGGTGTTCTGCCGCCAAACTCTTCAAGTGGATTGTCAGCCATACCATCCGGCACCACTACTATATATTTTATTCCTTTTTTCATTTTTTTATTCCTGCTTTCTTAAGAACGGATTCAATACTAGGGGCAATAACTTGGGGCTCCTGAATACATTTTATTGCACACTCAGGATCTTTTAATCCATGTCCTGTAACTACGCAAACAAGATTAACTTTACCGGCATTCTTAAAATACCCGGCAGTCGCGAGTTTTAAAACTCCGGCTACAGACGCGGCAGAAGCTGGTTCTACAAAAATCCCTTCGTTTTGCGCTAAAAGTGAATAAGCTTTTAAAATCTCCTCATCGGTAACCATATCAATTAGACCGCCTGATTGATCTCGTGCCTCTTCCGCTTTTTTCCAGCTGGCAGGATTACCAATTTTAATTGCTGTAGCAATTGTCTTTGGATCTTTGATTATTTCTCCATATACTATAGGCGCGGATCCGGCTGCTTGAAACCCAAGCATTTTAGGTAAACTTGTAATTTTACCCTTTTGAGAATATTCATTAAACCCTTTCCAATAAGCTGTGATATTTCCAGCATTACCCACAGGTATAGCTAAAAAAGCCGGTGAGTCTTTAAGAAAATCACAGATTTCAAAAGCTGCGGTCTTTTGGCCTTCAATTCTATACGGATTTAATGAATTAACTAGTGTAATGGGATATTTATCAGTTATTTCCCTAACCAAATCAAGAGCTTGATCAAAGTTTCCATCAACAGCCAGAACTTGAGCCCCATGAATTAGCGCCTGGGCAAGCTTTCCTAAAGCAATGGCTCCTTTTGGAATCAGCACTATACATCTTAAATCAGCTTTAGCACTATATGCCGCCGCGGAAGCTGAAGTGTTTCCAGTCGAAGCACACATTACTGCCTGCGAGCCTTCTTCTTTGGCTTTTGTTATAGCCATCGTCATACCGCGGTCTTTAAAAGAACCAGTAGGATTTAACCCTTCATACTTAATATAAATAGAAATATCCGAGCCAAGGATCGAACTAAGTTTCGAAGCATATATTAAAGGAGTGTTTCCCTCATTTAAGGTAACAATCGGTGTACTTGGTGTTACCGGTAAAAATTCACTGTACTTTTTTATTAATCCTTCCCAATTAGAGCTCACTATATCTATATCCTTTCAACCCTTATGGCCACTGTTTTCTTTTTGATAAAAGGAAGTTTATTAATTTGCGACAAAGCCTTGCGGATATCTTTCTCTCTGGCCTCATGTGTCATCATTACGATTGGCACAGCTTGCGAACGCTGCCGCCCTTTTTGAATAACACTGTAAATACTTATTTTGAATTTACCTAAGACACTTGAAATTTTTGACAAAACTTCCGGTTTATCTAAAGCAGTAAAGCGAAAATAATATCGCGTAAAGAGCTCATCAACTGAAATAATCTTTTTGCTCATATTGACAGCTTTAACATTAAGTAAATCCATCTGACTATCCTGTGGAATCTTCTGAGCTATTGAAATTATATCCCCCACAACAGCGCTTGCTGTAGGCAGGGCTCCAGCTCCTTCTCCCTGAAGTAAAGCTCTGCCTATTAAATCTGCTTTTATGAAAACAGCATTATAGACACCGCTTACATTGGCAAGCAGATGTCCTTTAGGCACTAAGCACGGATGCACTCTAATATCTAAACTGTCTTGCGCCTTTTTGGCAATTGCCAATAATTTCACACAAAAACCAAGATCTTGGGCATAATTAAGGTCGCTTAATTCAATATCGTTTATGCCCTCTATGTGAATATCAGTGAATTTAACCTTTTGATTAAAACAAATTCTGGCAAGAATTGCGATTTTATGCGCGCAATCAATTCCGCTGATATCAAAATGCGGATTTTTCTCAGCATAACCCCTCACTTGAGCATCTTTAAGCGCGGCTTTAAACTCAACCCCGCCCTCAGACATTGCACTTAGTATATAATTACTGGTTCCGTTAATAATACCGTAAATGCTCTCAATATTATTGGCAATAAGTCCTTCACGCAAACTTCTAATTATGGGGATTCCCCCACCAACACTTGCTTCAAAATAAACATCAACACCATTTTCTTTAGCAGTTTTAAATATCTCTTCGCCATTTTCCGCAAGCAGCGCTTTATTGGCAGTTACTACATGCTTTTTATTACGCAAAGCTTTTAGTATATATTCCTTGGCCGGATGTATTCCTCCGATAAGCTCTATAACAATGTCAATGTCAGGATCTTCAAGTATTTTATCCGCGTTTTTGCATACATCAACTTTGATGGATTTTAGTTTTTTTACAAGAGTTGGGTTTATCTCACAAACTCTTTTTAATTTAATTTTCACACCTAGCTTATTTTCCAGCAAAGCGGATTTTTTTTGTAAAACTTTTAATACCCCTGAACCAATAGTCCCAAAGCCTAAAAGCCCTAAATTAATTTTTTTTATCTTCATGTTTTTTAATTTTATAAATCATATTAAGTTTAGTGCCTGAACTAGCGCAAGCACCTATAATTTTATCAATCAGATACAGGTCATCTTCATTAGCCTGTATAAATTTAAGCCCAATATCAAAAAGAAGTTTTTTGTTCATCTCTTGCTTAACATACATAACCTCACTCAAGGCTTCAATCAGCTTTTCAACTTTTGGAAGACGCAATGTGATATGCAGAATTGTCTGCGGGGGAAAATGCTTATCGGTTGTAAAACAGATCCCTCCTAAACTTACATTTCTTGTAAGAGTCATATCAGTTCTATCAACATGTCCGGGATACACATAATAACTAACCACAAAGTTAGCGTTAATTCGAACGAAATTTCTTCTTTCAGAATTACTCATATCGTTTATTAATCTTACCTTCCCTGTTTAAAGCCTTGTACTATGGTCGGGGCGAGTGGACTCGAACCACCGACCTCTTGAACCCCATTCAAGCGCGCTAGCCAAACTGCGCCACGCCCCGCAAAGTAGTACAAAGCATAAATATTTACACTAATTCAATTACTGATTACTCAAAATGCTCAGCTAATATATTAAGTTAATGATAGATTACTACAAAAAACCTTAAAATTCAAGAAAATATTCGCGCTTTTTACCTTAAATCACATTATATCCGATACTTATCAAGAAACACACGACTTTTGCAATATTAAAATTCACTCTTTTTCCGTCTTTGCATTAAAGACTCCATTGCTGCTTTTGGCTTTTTATGCTTATAAAGCACATTGTAAACTTCCTGTGTAATCGGCATATTAACCTCATATCTCCTAGCCAATTTCAAAGCAATTTTAGTGGTGGTTATGCCCTCAACAACCATTTCGGTTTTTTTTAAAATTCCCTCAAGTGTCCTGCCCTGCCCCAGCTGCTCACCTAGTGAGCGATTTCGGCTTCGGCTGCTCATACAGGTAGTAACAATATCTCCCATACCGGAAAGCCCACTGAATGTTTTATGCTTAGCGCCCATTGCACTGCCCAATTGTGTTATTTCCGCCAAGCCTCTTGTCAATAAAGCTGACTTTGTATTGGTTCCAAAACCTAAGCCATCAGAGATTCCGCAGGCAATAGCAATTATATTTTTAAAAGCTCCGGCAAGCTCTACCCCTTTAACATCGCTACTGGTATAAACACGAAAACTATTTTCCGTTAGAATATCCTGTACAATAACAGCAGTATGCTTTTTCACACTCGCGCAAACAGCCGCGGAAGGAACACCCTGAGCAACCTCATAGGCTATGTTCGGCCCTGAAAGTACAGCCACCTGAGAACCCTTAAGCTCTTCTTTAATAACTTCAGTCATAATTTTATTGCTTTTATATTCCAGCCCCTTAGCTACACTTAAAAATATCGAATTCTTTGTATTGAATTTATTTATTTTCTTTACCACATCCCGCATATATTGTGAAGGAACCGCAAGCACAATAAGCTTAGCGTCTTTTAATACAACGGCCAGATCATTCGAGATTTTAATAGACATAGGAATTACTATTCCTGGTAGAAATTTACTGTTATTTCTGGTCCTCTCCATTTTTTTGACATAATCAGGAAAAGCTCCCCAAAGATTAACTTTAAGTTTCTTTCTGGCTAAATGAACCGCAAGGGCAGTACCCCATCCTCCATCACCAATAATCGCGATCTTCATTTTTTTTCAAAAACCTTTCTTTCTCTGCCGCACAATAAACGCTTGATATTAGCTTTATGTTTGGCAACGATTATTATACACAATAGAGCACTAAGCACTATATAACTAAAATGTGCTTTCGTCCATAACAGAAAAAACGGAATAATAATAGAACACACAATTGATCCTAAAGATACATACTTAGTCAAAACTAAGATTATAATGAAAAATAATAATCCCAGCAACAATCCCATCGGCGCGATTGCAAGCATTACTCCAGCGCTTGTCGCCACTCCCTTGCCGCCTTTGAATTTCAAAAAAACATTAAAGATATGCCCGATTACAGCGAGTAGTCCAAACAATGCTCTTATCAACTCAACAGAAAGATCAATTCTCCCCGCGAAAAAGTTAGCGACAATAGTTACAGCAATTACCCCCTTTAAGATATCAACGCATAAGACAATCACTCCAGGCAGTTTTCCTAAAACACGAAGTGTGTTAGTAGCCCCAACATTTCCGCTTCCCATCTTCCTAATATCCTTACCTGAGAGAACTCGGGTAATAATATATGCCGTGGGAATAGCCCCTACCAAGTAACTCAAGGCCATGCCTGTTATAAGCAAAACAATATTCATAAGCATTTACCTTTTCTTTTTTCTAAATAAAATTTTTATAGGAGTACCCTTGAAATCATAATCACTCCTAAGTTTCTTTTCAAGAAAGCGTACAAATGACGCCTGAATTAATTCAGGACGGTTAACAATAAAAGCAAAAATCGGAGGCATTGTCTTGAGCTGGGTTAAATGACTAAGTTTCAGTGATCCAAATGAGCTTTGAGCTTTTAGATGTTCAACTATATGCTCAAGGGTTTTTCCCAATTTGTGGCCTTGAATTTTTCTTTTCCCGTTAGCATACGCGTCCTGCGTAAGTTTCAAAGTAGCATTAATATTTTTTCCATTTTTCGCGGAGACTATAGAAAGAAAAGCAAAATTCATAAAAGCCGCTTCTTTTTCTATTGTTTTAATACACTCCGCGATATCCAATTTCACAAGGTCGCATTTATTAATAGCGATAATACAACATTTTTCTTCTTCTTTGATCAGATTAAAAATATGCAAATCATCCCGTCTGATTCCTTCAATAGCATCAACTAGAACAATACATACATCAGAGCGTTTTATCGCCGAGATAGTTCTTGAGCGCGAGTAAACATCAATAGTCTCCTGTTGTTTTTTCTTTCTACGAATACCGGCTGTATCTATCATAATATATTTTTGATCTTCAAGTTCCAATGCTGTGTCTACACTGTCGCGGGTAGTTCCAGGCTCAGTACTTACAATTACCCTTTCTTCCCTTAAAAGCTTATTAAAGAACGAAGACTTGCCGACATTCGGCCTGCCGATCAAAGCAACTTTTAGCGCTTGGACATCCTCAGTTTCTGAATCCGTTTGTATTGAGGAAATATCTTTAATGACTCTATCCAAAAGCTCATTAATATTCAAGCCATGCAAAGCAGAGATAAATATTGTTTCATCAATACCTAATTCATAGAATTCACTCAAAGCTTCTACCTTGGCCATATGATCTACTTTATTGACAACTAGAATAATCTCTTTGCCAAAAGTCCGCACATAATTGAGTATTTCCCGATCATACGCGTGCAGGCCGTCCACAGAATCTACAACAAAAAGGATCAGATCAGCTTCTACAATCGCGGTCTGGGCTTGTTTAATAATCATATCGCTCATATGCTCATTTGTCTTGAAAATCAAGCCGCCGGTATCAACAAGGGAGAACTTCTTATTATCCCAGAAAGCATCCGCGTAAGTGCGGTCCCGAGTCACACCGCTTGACGGTTCTACAATAGCCTTGCGTTCACCTAGTAGACGATTGAACAGACATGATTTACCGACATTCGGCCTGCCCACTATAACAATTTTATTTTTTATTTTCATTTAAAATAATTCCTTATTAGTCCCAACTCCTAGATAGAAAACACTTTTCCTTTGCTTATCAACCAGATGAGGGAATTTGTATTTACGGATTTTAATAAGTCGATTTACAT
>JAGLQQ010000036.1 GCA_023136735.1 Candidatus Omnitrophota bacterium
TTTAAAGGTGAGAAGCCTTTTTAATATATTATGGCCCCTACCACGTTAAAGAGAACTATGTATGTTGGCTATCTTTTTAAAGAACTGAATACTTTTTTCGTCTTTAGGGCATCTTTTAACGGATCCGGGCTTTCATTAATAATTGTAATGTCTAGATTTCTTCTTAAAATATGTTTTGCTAAAACAAGAATGTCTTTCTTTTCTGTAAGCAGATGCTTCCTTTCTCCTTTTGCTGTAAATTCAATCCCCGAAAAATGCGCGTGAATATGCTTCAGGCTTTTAAGCTTATTAAAAACTTCGTCATAATCAAGCTTTCCATTCCTAGCTAATAAATGCGCGAAGTCAACACACAACGCGCAGCCGGTTTCTTTTCTTAAACGCAAGAGTTCGTCAATATCCCCAAACTGAGTTCTTTTCCCTGTGGTTTCAGGCGCTAAACGCAATTTCCATTTATTTTGTCTTATTGTTTTAATAAGTTCAACAACTTCAGCTTTTATGATTTTAAAAACTTTATCCGGATCCCGTTCCTGATAAAAACCAGCATGAAAAACAACATGTGTTGCCCCCAAAAAATGCGCCTTAGCGCAGCTGTCTAAAATCCTTTTCCTGGAATCAGTTATTTTTTCAGGTTCTTTAGACGCAAGATTTATGTAATACGGAGCATGCACTGAAAGAGAAATTTCTAAAGACTCTGCCAAAGAACCAATATCTCGAGCAGCAGCATCACTCATCTTAACGCCATAAGTAAATTCTACTTCCATTGCTTTCAGTCCCAGCTTTGAAAGTTTTTTTAAACAGCTGCTATATCCTA
This sequence comes from Candidatus Omnitrophota bacterium, assembly GCA_023136735.1. Taxonomy (GTDB): domain Bacteria; phylum Omnitrophota; class Gorgyraeia; order B26-G9; family B26-G9; genus JAGLQQ01. The sequence continues at coordinate 812 of JAGLQQ010000036.1, forward strand.
TCCCTCCTGTGCCTGCTACTCCCAGCTTAAGCATATATCACCCCCATCTTCCTTTCTGCCCGTAAAAAAATGTTCGGTGAGAATGATTTCAAGTAATATTTTATTTACTGATATTTCCTGCCTGATTAGTCATCAAGATCCGAAAGCTTTATGAATTGTCCCTTAAATTCAGCAAGGATTTCTTTTGCCTGCTCAAACCCGTCGTCCTCAACCATAACCCGCATGGGCTCAGCAAAGCTCAACATGCCAACCATGTCAACGTGTTCGTTGTTGATATAATACAGAATCCCCTCGTCGTTAAGCAAAGATTTTATAAAAACAATGTCTGCCTGATTAAAAGTTCTGAGAAGTTCTTTAAATTGAGGTTCTTTTTTCGAATCTGTCATACTTCTCTTATATAACAGAATTCGCGCTAAAAAGCAACAAGCAGCACGCATCCCTACTGTTTGATTAGCATATCTTGCCTTGTGAAATTCTAACAATATTATCAGTGATTTTTTCAAGAAAATTGCGATGGTGGGAAATAATGGTCATTGCAAGGGGTAGAGCAGAGAGAATATTTAAAACCCGCTTCTCACTTTCTTCATCTAATCCATAGGTGGGTTCATCAAGCAATAGGACCTCCGGTTCCATAGCAAGCACCGTTGCGATAGATACCAGCCTTTTTTCTCCTCCTGAAAGCTTATAAGTTATCCTATCCTGATACCCCTCAAGGCCTACCTGCTTCAGCACTTTAGCAACTATCTCCTCAGCCTCATTATGGGATTTACCCAAATTAAGCGGCCCAAAGGCAATGTCTTCGGCAACTGTCGCGCAAAAAAGCTGGTCTTCCGCGTTTTGAAACAATAGCCCGACTTTTTGCCTAACCTCGCTGAAATCCTGCTCGCAAGTACGTTCCTTGTCAAAAATAGTTATCCTGCCTTTTTGGGGTTTTAAAAGCCCCACGATTAGATGCAGTAATGTTGTTTTTCCGCTCCCATTGGAACCGATCAGCCCAATACGTTCTTTTTCTTTTATAGAAAAATCCACTTCACGCAAAACCGGCCGATTGTTCTCATACGAAAAACAGATGTTTTTCAGTTCTATAAGTGTTCTTCCCATCACAATCTATCAACTCCTATAATCAGTAGAACAAAACCTGCCATGATCGCTGCCGCGATAAAATCTTTTTTATGAAAAATAAAATGCCGTAAAATAAAAAACTTGCCGCTAAACCCCCGGCATTTCATGGCCGCAACAATCCGTTCAGACCGGTCAATAGCCTTTACCAGAAGCATGCCCAATAAATTTGCCAGGCTCTTATATGTATGTATGTTCATTTTAGGTATAAAGCCGCGTATCTTCATTGCTTTTATAAGACGCTCATACTCCTGATGCAGCACACCCAGATAGCGTATAGTAAATAAAAATATATGAACCAGTTTATTGGGAACGCGCAAATGATGCAAAGCATGTCCTATAGTAGTCAATTCTATGGTTGCCAAGCTGGCTGTTAAAAAAAGGACGATCGCGTTACTTTTAAGAACAATAAGTAACCCCCGGCTAAAACCCTGGGGGCTGAAATGAACTGCCTTACCTTCAAACGAAACAATAAACAGCAGTATAACTGCTGCCATTATAAAATTCAGCTTTTTAATTCTATCTCCAACAACTTTAATGTCAAGTTTTGCCATCAAAACACAAACCACCGCGATCAATAAAGCGCTTACAGCGGTACGCGTATTTACCACAATAGCAACGGATATTGAAAAAAATACCGCGCAAACAATACGTAAACGCGGATCAAGTGAATGTATGATTGAGTCACCTTTGTATAATTGTTCTTTATGCATATTTTTATTTGTTTCTGGCGCCGGCTTTCAAGAAAAAGAACAGGCCGAAAAGCCCGAGGATATAACCAATAGCGCCTATAATATCTCGTACGCGGATTTTTTCTTCATACGCTTTGAGCTGAACGCGAAGAGGGGTAACCTGATTTGCCACTGCTTTTTCAACTACACTCTTTAAATCTTGCGCGACTTGTTTTTCAGAAAAAGTATCTTTATTTTTATCTAAAGTTATTGTTTCGCCAAGAACATACTCAGCGGCATGCCCATCTCCTATATCCGTGCTGATTTTATACGGAGGCGTTCCGGTCTTGGAAAATCTAAATTCCCCTTTTTCATTTGTCTTAAGCTCTTTGATGGCTTTGCCTGAAGAATCCCGCAAGCTGACCAGCACTTCTTTAGCGCGGCGCCCACCGGAAAAATAAACATAACCATAGATTTCATCTGCCTCTATAAACGCGAAGACCTTCACCTTATGGGCAAATGCGGTTGAAGGGCTGATTATTGATAACAAAATAGTCAAAAATAATAGCTTTATAAAAAAATTTTTAACCATCTGTTTGCTCCTTGGGTATTAAACGCTTGCGAGAAAAGGTAAGAAGTTCAGGCTTTACTTTTTTTAAGAAAACTATCACAGAGCCCGTGATAAGCCCTTCTATAATCATTACCGGGATATGCCCGATAACAATAATTTTTCCTGCAATCAGAAAATCCCTACCGCTAAATAACAATGCCGCGGCCGCAAGAAAGGAGCTTATCCCGACACTCAGCATTCCGGCAGCAGCCCCCGCAAAAAAAAACCCCGCGCCATGTTTAGATTTTAGAAATCCCGCAAAAACATAATACACAAACACAGCGGGAAGCGCCATTATCGCGGTATTTACTCCCAGAGATGTGATCCCGCCAAAACCAAAAAATACTGCCTGCAAAACAAGCGCTACAAGAATTGCCAGAAAAGCAGGCCACCCCAGCAAAATACCTAATAATCCGTTCATAAGCAAATGTACACTTGAAGGACCTATCGGAACATGGATCAAGGATGCAATAAAAAAAACACAGCAAAGCATTGCTGTTGCCGGAATATTGTCATAATCCGTTTTTTTAAGGCCTATCGCCGTTGCTCCCGCGGTAATTGCCGCTCCGGTGATAAGTACCGGCACAGATAAAACTCCTTCAGCAATATGCATAATTTATGTTCTTTTTTTAGATTCTTTTTTATTAAAGTTGGAAGAAAGAACCTCTTTTTACTTTTATTTCATATCTCTGGTATACACCCAGATAAGCCCGCCCCATTCCGTATCAACGGTTTTACCCTCTGGATTTTTTAAAGCCTTGCCTTCAACTAAAGCGGCAAAGCTCCACCAACCTGCTTGCGGCATAACATAGTGAAAAACACCATTTTGATCCGCTTTAATAACCTGTGTAATGTATGGATCATCCGGTATTTTCACTTTCTTTCCTTTATTGC
>JAGLQQ010000037.1 GCA_023136735.1 Candidatus Omnitrophota bacterium
GCAGTCCTCCAGCCTTCTTATATTCATCAGAGGGGTTGATCATGCCGTAAGCAATGCCTACAACATCCTCAGCTCTGTTCCACAAATCTCCGAAAAGCCGCACTCCCGCGCTATAAGAACTTTCCAGCGAAAAAGTTGTCGTGTCTAATGCCGCTTCATCACTTTGCCAGCCGGCACGCAGAAAACATCCCAGTCTATCGGTCACTTCCTGATCAAAGCTTATTCCAACCCCTGCGCTTGATTCCTTGGTTTTAGCAGCAGCATCCCATTTTGTATGTGCTGCTTCATTACGCCAATACACAAAACGATAATTTCCCTTTTTATCCATCAGCTGGGGTTTGATATTTATCTGTATCCCCAGAAAGGGGTGGTCACCGATTTGCTCAAAATCTCCGTCACCATCAAGGATTGCAATGTCTACGTCCATAAATTCTCTTACAGGCGCGCCTAAACGCACCCCTATCGTATTATCTGGAAATTCAATTACCGGGGAATTCTTAAACGTATCTGCTAAAAACTGGCTGCACTCATCATTAGCATATTCATTATTATCAATATAAGCACGGGAATTAATCTTGCCTAAAGTAATGGCAAACAAATCATCAAAATTCTGCTCATACCACACTTCCGTTAACGCCAGGATTCCTCCTGAGGCATCCGCGTCCGCGTTTACATTGGAAAATACTTCCAAGTCGTCTGTAACGCCGCTTCCCTGTCCGGTTTCAAAACACATATAAGCTTTTGCCCCGCCGTCAAACTCTTTTTCTAATTCAACCCCTACAGAGTACGCCGCATCAGTACGGTCATTGCCTTTGTGCCCGATAGACGCGCCATTAGCATTGCTTGTGCCCTGAATAATTACAGTTGCTCCCGCGCCAATGATTACTCCCTCAAAAACATTGCCCTCAGTCATGTGTTCTTCCAAGCGTTCAATCCTTGATTCTAATTCGCTTATATTTTGCGCGTACGCGCTGCCGCAAAACAACGTCACGCCCATAAGCATGCTCACGCATATTCTTTTAACCCGCATTTTATTGCCTCCTGGTTGTTTTGCTTTTTCCGGACGCCCGGTCAAAATACAAAAAGTTTTCAATGTTATGCCGACACAAAGACAAGCCTATTAATCCTGAAATCGCTTCTTCTCTCTCGTTTCTATCTGTACCACTTTCGCGTTATGCACCGTAATAACCACCTCCCCGTATTCTATTTTTTGCAAAGAGAGAGCAATTTCGTTAATTATGACTTGCTTGATCTTATTTTTTTGTTTTAATTTACTCATAGTCTGTAACACGTTTTTTAAAATGGTAGCACAGACATACTTTACTGTCAAGCCTTTTTGTTTGGAACTTAATTTTAGGCGGGAGAAACTTTGCAATTGTCTTAAAAATTTGCTAAAATAGAATCGCTTCTATATAAAAGAGGAAAAAAGAATTATGCGTGATGCATTTTTTGGACAATATTTACTGACTAAAGGTCTTATAGACACACAACAATTAGCCAAAGCGATTACTGAACAGGAAGTTCTAAATAAAAGATTAGGCGAACTGGCTATTGCAAAAAATTTGCTTAATGAAAAGCAGGCACGCGAAATATTGGTCCTCCAAACAAAGGAAGATCTGTTTTTCGGAGAGAGCGCCCAAAAGCTGGGGTATCTCAATCAGGAGCAGGCCGATGAGCTAGTCAAGATACAATTAGAACGGCATGTTTGCATGGGTGAGGTAATCGTAAAGCTAGGGTATGTGACAAAAGAGCTCCTAGATAAAGCGCTAGATGAGTTCATCCGGGAGCAAAACAAGAGGGACAAAACCCTGCCGCCTTTTTTCTATCTTGAGGTTTTAAAAAAGGAACGCCCGTTCATAGAAAAATTCACATTTTACACTATTCGAATATTACAGCGTATGTCAGGCATTTTTGTTAAATTCGACCACTACGAAACTTCAAACAACACCCTTGAATTATCAGCGTTTTCCGCGCAAGTAGATCATTGCAACGAACAAGGCGATCGGGTCATTCGCTATATACTATTACTTGAAGATGAAATTGCAAACATTATGCACACTAAAGTCTGCAGCCGAAACAACGTGGACGAGCATGAAGTCTCACGGGAGCAATCACTCTGCGAACTTCTTAATATTATCTGCTGCGCAAGCTGTAACAGCTATCAAATATTCGCTAAATTAAACGCCTCGGTTCCCCATGTTCTTAAAGGCGGATCAACATACTCTTTTGACAAAAAAGAAACCGTGATCCTTGTCTCTTTAGTGACACCTTACGGTCAGGTCAAATGTTTACTCTCTTTCCTTTGGCAATAATAAAATGAACTTTGAAGGGTTACGTGCCGCCGGACAATTGTTCTTGTTTTTCTAAATCAATTATTGCCTGCTGCGCCCCAAGACATACCGCTTCATAGCTGTCTTTAGCCCCAAGTGCAAAACCGTGTTTTTCAGCCTGTTCAACATCCATTGCCCTGCCAAACCTGATATACAATGGATGAAGCTTCGGTCTCTTTGATGTACGCGGCCAGGCCTCATACGCGCCTTTTATGTAAACCGGCACAAGCTTAGCCCCGCTTTCTTTAGCTAAGATGCCAAAACCTTTTTTAAAAAACTTGACCTGCCCGTCTAAGCTGCGCGATCCTTCAGGAAACACGCAGAGATTTTTATTGCTGCTTAAAACATAATAGCTGCTGCGCAGTGACTCCAGCAAATGTTTGGAAAGATCAAGAGGAATCATTCTGCCGATTTTTATTAAATTACGCACAACAGGCACATTAAAATATGCCCGGAACCCCAGAAAAAATATATTCAGACGCGCGTAATACGGTAAGCCTGCGCCAATAATAAATCCGTCTAAATAACTGGTATGATTGGCAAAAATTATGTACGGGCCTTTTTGGGGAACATTGCTCCTGCCGCTAATCTTAAAACGATAGAAACCAAACAAAACCGCTCTTACAATCTCAATAAATACCGTTCCTATCAGCCAGGAACCAAAACCTGGCCGCAGATCAATCTTGTCCAGGTTTTCTTTTTCCGGCAATTGTTTGAGCCGCTTAGCCCATATATGCTCTTTAGCATGCGCCCCGCGTTCCTCATCAGACAAAGCATCCGCCCCTTTGCCCAGCAGCATATCAACACCCCTGATTAAATCCTCCACGGTAAAAGCATTGGCGATTATTTCATCCTCTAACTTTATATTGAATGTTTCCTCGAGTCCGCTGGCAAGCTCCACCCTGCCCAATGAATCCAACCCCAGATCCAGCTCCAACAAATCACCGGGCAAGACCTGCGCATCAGTTTGCGTATGCTGCTTTAAATACACAACAATCTTTTTTCCCGTATCTGAGCGCAGCAGCCGCAAATGCGGCGCTGAGAGCTCGGCATCTTTTGGAGCTGATGATTGCGCGGTTTTTATTTTTAGAAGATATGAATTTTTAACTTCAAAGCGTTTGATCTTTCCAAGTAATGTACGGGGCAGGCTTTCAAGGCTTATCGAAAAACCACGTATTCTTTTATATTCAGGCAATGAACGCGAAACATTGTCAAACTTATCTTTTAATACTGTTTTCAGGTTTACCTCCCCTTTATTTTTAAAATAATCCAGGTCCGGCACAACCATTGCCCAAAGAATAGAAGCATCTTTCAGTTTTGTACGCGAAGGCGCCTCAAAAACACACATTTCTTTAACCGGAGACTGTTGTAAGTATACTGTCTCCATTTCCTCCGGAAAAATATTCAATCCTGAACTAAGTACTATAACCTCTTTTGCCCGGCCGGTTAAAAAAAGATATCCCTCATTATCAATATAACCAAGGTCGCCTGTGTGAAACCAGTTGTCTTTAAGAACCTCGTCCGTCTGTGCGGTTTTCTTATAATATCCTTTCATTATGTTTGGGCCTCGCGCAACAATCTCTCCCAGTCCTTGCGCGTTTTTGTTTTCTATCCTGATGGTTACATCCGGCAGCGGTTTACCTACTGAGCCAAATTTAGGATGCGCGTAAGGATTAAGCGTTAAAGCCGGAGATGTTTCTGTTAAGCCGTATCCTTCTATTATTGTGAATCCGAATCTATACATATCAGCGGCAACCTTGGGGTCAAGCCTGGCTCCACCGCTTAAAAACAATCGCATGCTGCTCCCAAATCGTCTGTGCATCTTAAAAAGTAATACGCGGGAAAGATTAAGTCCGCTCATCCTTCGGATCAGATAGCTGGCTTTCAGCATCAACTGCAATAGCACTTTTAAAAACCAGGGCGCTTGACTGAACTTGTCCATGATTTTCTGATGAAATAAGTAAAATATCTGCGGCACAGCCAGAAATATAGTCGGATTTTTTTCCCGCATTGCCTGCAGCAATTCCTCCCCCCTTAAAGTCTGAGGATAAAGAATCGTAAAGCCGTATAAAACCGGCAAGATAAGAGTTACCATTAAAGCAAGGGCGTGATGCAGCGGCAATATGGCAACAACACAGTCATTGTGTTTGGCCAGATTGAGTTTATCTATGGAATTATAGTTAGCCATCAGGTTTTTCTGGCTCAGCATCACCCCTTTTGGTTTTGCCGTTGTGCCTGAGGTATACAAAATACAGGCAATGTCATCTTCTGCTGATTCTTCGACTTCCGATTCTTCAATACGGGCATTGACCACCGCAGGGCTAAAGATATTGCTGTCTACAGAAATAATGCCTTTTGCATTGATCGGACTTCCGGCAAGACGCTCTGGAATAAATACAAGCTCAGGCATAGCATCGGCAATAATATTATTGATTTCCTCAATACTTGATTCCGGGCTTACCGGTACCGCGATCGCCCCCTGACACATAATGGCAAAAAACGTCACTACCCATTGCCAACCGTTATCTAAGACAATACAAACCCTGTCTCCCTTTTTAATGCCTTTTTCTTTTAGAAATCCGGCTAACGCGTTTACCTTCCCCCATAGTTCGCTAAAAGTTATCTGCATCCACTGTTCGTTGATTTTTTGCGTAATTGCGATCTTGCGGGGTAAACGCTTTGAGGTATTAAAAAAAATTCTTTGTATGGAGTCCATGAAATTGACCTATCTCCCTGCAAGCATTAGTCTTTTACGTTCAGATAAGGCGGAATATAGCTCTTTGGTGGGACTTCCCTGTGAGTCATTTTCCTTAACATGTAATTGAAATTCTTCGTGCTGATATTATATTCTTTAAAAACTACTGTATACCATTGCAGCATTTCATCAGCCACTGCTTTTTCTTCAATCCTGCTTTCTTGCAGTTTCTTTACCTTGCTCAGATATTGATCAAAAAGTTTTTGTTCTGCCGGGATTATTGGAATTTCTCCTTCTTTATATAAACTCGGTCCGATAAAAACCCCTTTTCCTATTTGTCCCACGACAGCATTCTGTCCGTTTTTTTCTGCTTCCAAAGCAAGCAGCAATCCCTCTTTATATCGGCTCTCAACAGAGGCGATCATTTTATTGAGAAATTGATCCTCAGGATAAAGCTTTTCTCCTTTTTTGAGCCATTTATAACTCTTAAGCACCTCGCCTTTTTCAATATATAAAAGCGCTATCTGAGAATAACCGGGCAAGAAATCAGGATCAAGCGTAAATCCTTTTTCATAATAAGATATCGCCCGTTTATTATCACCTGCATTCTGCAGGGCGAAAGCAGCTTCAAAAAATGCCGCGGCAAAGTTAGGATCCTCTGCTATTGCTTTTTCGAAATAGAGTGTCGCTTGAGAATATCTTTGCGTATTATTATACAGCATGGCTGTTTTAAAATATTTATTTGCCTGTGTGTTGTGAGAATATTTATAATTGATGGCGTAAAGACCAGCGCTGGCGACTAAAATACCTGTGCAGAATAATACTGCTATGGAAATTATTTTTCTTATATTAAACATTTAGGCCCTCTGTTTTGTCCGAACGGGAAGAAGTATATTGTTTTGCTGTCAATATAACATCATTTATACCAAAAAGCGGCTCAAAAAGCAATTCAATACTTAATACCCCAAATCCTAGATAGAAAACACTTTTCCTTTGCTTATCAACCAGATGGGGAAAATTGTATTTGCGGATTTTAATTATTGCTGCAGAATTCT
>JAGLQQ010000038.1 GCA_023136735.1 Candidatus Omnitrophota bacterium
AAAAAAAAACTGAACTCAGATTACAAGTTCAGGTTTAATTTTATATTAAAAATCGTTATTTATTTTATCTTTTTTTGTATCGGCCGATCTGCCAGAAGTGTTCTGTAAAACAGACCTATCGCGTCATAAGCGCCATTAACAAATTCTGAGCTTTTCCATCTTCTGGCTTGTATAGCCTCAAGCGTAAACTCCTTTAATTCAATAAGCTTTTCCCGATCCAGCACATATGCTGCTTGGTTCGAGCTCTTGAAAGTTTCAATAATTTCAGAAAGTTCCTTTTGTTTGCTCTGCAATGATTTAATCTTATTATTAAAAGATTCTTCATTTGATTGAAGCTGGGCAACACGCGTAATCAATTCTTCGCGCTCATCCAGCAGTTCATTATTCTTTTGCAAAATGGCTCCCTTTTCAAGTCCCATCCTAGCTTGTTCGTTCTTATAGTCTTCGCTTTTGCTAAGCAGTTGTAATCTTTGAGATTCCTTTTCGCTTGACTCTCTCTGAGTTTTTTTCAATTTTTCGGTCTCCGCCATCAGATCAGCAGTTTTCTTTTTAAGTGCCATATTTTCCTGCTCAAGGCTTAATCGGGTATTACGTCTTTCTTCAAGCATAGCTATCTTCTTTATGTATTCGATTTGATCTTTTTCCATATCCCCTATCATCTTTTTGAGATTTATTATATTATTTTCAGCCTGGCTCAGTTCTTCCTCAAGCATAGAGCTTTTTTTATCAAGATATGGAAGCACTTTTTTTTCTTCTTCTAGTTTTCCGATGATTTTAAATAGATGGACTTTTTCTTCTTCTAATTCTTTGTTTTTCTTTTTTAATTCTTCTTTTTCCGCGCTCTTTTCTACCATACACGAGTTTTGGATATTAAGTGCTGCTAACTCCTTCTTATCCTCTTCAGAAATTGCAATCTTCTCGAGTAATTCCTTATTGATTGACGCCACCTGGGAGAGTTTCTTAGACAGGTCTAATTTTGCTTTATTGATTATTTTCCCATTTGATACTTCATCCTTTAATTCGGTCATTTCATCAATCAAATTTTTCTGTTCCTGCTCAAAATCATAAATCTTCTCTTGAAGATGTTTGCATTCCTGCCTGCTTTTGAAAAGTTCCCCCTCAGCTAATTTATACTTTCTCGCGGATTGAGTATATTTTTCCAGTTCAATTAACTTCTTTTTTAATCCTTTATTTTCATCCTCAAAATCACAAAGTTTTTTCTTTAAATCTTCAGTATACGCGTGCGCTTCATCTAGTTCCGCCTTGTACATCTTGCTCTTTTCATCTAAATAATTCAAGGCCTTGCTCTGTCCTTCCAAATTTTTAATCTTTCTCTCAAGCTCCTTAGTGTTCTCAGCATTATTCTCTAACTGTGTGCTTAGTTTATTATTCTCAAATTTAAGGCGGGCAATGTCATTTTCCATGTCTTTGCGCTCTTTTTGAAGATAAAGAGCATTTTCAATATTTTCTAGACGGCTAATTTTCTCTATGAATTGCTTTCTCTCTTCACTTAGAAGGTCCAAACTTTTAAGCAAATTTTCCTTGTCCTGCTCAAGGTCATTCACAGTCACTTGAAGATTATCACGCTCCTGCTCTACTTCTACCCCAATCACATGATTGCTTTCAAGGCTGGTAATCTGCTCGAGTAAAGTAATTCTCTCAGTCTCAAGCATAGATATCTGGTTTTCTAAAACCCCCTTTTCCTGCTCCGATTCAGTTCTATTTTTCGGTAATTCCGCTTTACTGGATGTTTTTTCCATAGAACTAATCTTCTTACATAAATCCTGGTAATCTTTTTCAAGACTAGATATTCGGTTATCTAAATCGTCTCTTGCACTTGAACTTCTATCGGTTTCCATAGTAAACCTTCTCTTCCTTTTGTAATAATTAAGGTTCTTTCTTGTTTAATGTGGTAAAAGAACCTAATCTATAATTTAAAATAAAATTAATTTATCTTATCCTATTATGAAAAAAGCAATTAAGTATACCACATTAAAAATTTTCCCGCAAACTTAATCAAAGTTCCCCAAATCCTAGAGAGAAAACACTTTTCCTTTGCTTATCAAACAGATGGGGGAAATTGTATTTGCGGATTTTTTCACCCTTTAAGTGATTATATTTTTTCTCTAAATACTTGCTATTCCTACCTCTGTTTTCCCTTCGATAATTCTATTTAAGAGTTAGCGATCCTCTGCTTCATATCGCCTGTTCAACAACAAACAGCCTATCCTGCTTTATTAAAAATCTGTTGATCTGTCCTGAACCTTCCAAATCAGACATTAATCTTTTTATCGAAGCAGACAACCTTTTATTAATTTTCACAATAGCCGACAATGTCTCCTCTGCCATATATAAACGCAATTGACCCACTGTCTCAATTCCCCAGACGTTTAATGCATTACATATCTGCGTCTTAAGTTTCCTTTCAAACGGCAAGTTCCAAACAGATCCAGGGATATCATCTCTTAGATGTCTGCCGTTATGAGCAAGTATTTCTTTGATTTCCGCCAAGGCAACAGCACCTATTCTCGGCATCTTCGCCAGTTGTCGGGTTGTCATCGCAGTTAATTGCTCTTTGTTTATTAAACCAGCTCTTTCCATCTTATTAAAGAAATTTTGCGCGTTAATTCCCTCGGGAATATCTAATGTGTAAATAGAATGCGCTCCCTCTCTCCCCCCCCATAAATCCATTTGCACATTCGGATCTTTTCTTACTTTTCCCGCGATTGTCTCATATTTACTAATAATCCCAGCCCATACAGGATCATGTGATAATTCCTTAAAAATTACATTTAAAAATTTCTGGGCATAATACAATCGTAAATTTCTTATAGTTCTTATAATACTCGAGTGTACTGCTGCTACGGTAACTTCTTCTCCGGCAATCTGCGCCAAGGTATGACTCTCATAACTATAAATTCCCAGTCTTTCCGTTAGCCGGATTTTTTGCTGGTAAGTTAATTCCGATCCATTCATCGGCTCAGACAAAGCTCGCTCCAAGGCGGCTTTTCTTTCCCCTGATATCACTAATCTGCCATATATGTCTCCGATTAACTCTTGCCATACATCTTTAAATAAATCCTGAAAAAACTTCGGCGAAAGATTTCTAAAACGCGTCAACAACTCTTGATCTATAAAAGTATCGGGCATCTGGCTATCGCTGCGTGCATGCGGACCTCTATCTCCTGCAGATTTTGGTCCTTTATAAAACGTTGCGGAAAATGTAGCCCCATAAATAGTGTCTGTTTGATCAATATCTCTTATCGCGCGCGACAAAACAAACCGGAAACCTTCCGGATTATATAATTCTGGAAATTTATTTTTTTCATCAAGTAAAGTAAAATTTTCAATAGTACTTTTATCCATAATCGATAAAGTCAAAGCAGTCCAGCCACAGCCATCAATAATTTTTCCCATCCTTGTCGAAGACCAGGATGTACTGGAAGCCAATGCTTTCAAAGTCTGCGTCTCTTCTATTGAAGAAATGCTCAGATAAGAGCGCTCCGGCATAATCTCTGTAAGCAAAAACAAAACTTTCGGAAATAAGCCTCGGCCCTGATAATTTACCATCACAGTTTTTTCATCCTTTGATTTTATTACCGCATTATGGAAATCCGCAAAGCCCAGCTCCAAAATAAGATCACCTTTAAAATTCTCTTTTACCCCCACCGGAACCGATCCTACACATATCCCGTCAGATGCTCTTTCCACCCTTACTGCTACAGGATATATTGACGGCAGTGTCACAACTCTTACTATATACTGATCTCTGCCGAACTTATCCGTAATAACCGTTCCATTAAGTGCCAACATTTTTTTGACAACATCATCCGAAACAGACTCGGCAACCACTTTATAATTTTGGAGTGGGAAATCTATTACCCCGGAAAATGCAGCT
>JAGLQQ010000039.1 GCA_023136735.1 Candidatus Omnitrophota bacterium
CCATTTTGGAGAATGTACTAAAGATCATAGCTGTCCAAATTAGAAAAAGTTAAAGCAATATTGCAAATTAGAAGCATTAAAGTTTTTAGATTTAGCATGAAAGGGATCATTAAGCCAATCCCAAAGATTTCTTTTTGAAAAAATATTTGTTGGCAAAACGGAACATAGAGTATAAATCGACCATTTGAATTTTGATTTAAATTTTAAATACGAAAGCATTAAATACGCAATTAGAGCGATCCATAATTGGGACAGCAAAGCATTTTTGGAAGTACCAACGAAGCTTTTAACTTTTAATTGCTGTTTGAGAGACTTGAAGAATATTTCAATTTGCCAGCGATCTTTGTAAATTCGAGCAATAGTTTGAGGTGACCAATCTAAATGATTGGTTAAAACAACTATAAATTTTCCTGTTTCAGGATTTTTACAGCGAATGCGTCGTAATAGATCAGGATAATTTTGTTTGGAATAAAATCCTGTAAGTTTGATGATCTGGTCGGAATAGATATTTTTATATTTTGTCGTTGACTTACATTTAACAACTTTATATGCAGCGTTTTTCTTAAGACGGGTAACAAAAAAGATGCCTTTATCGACGAGCGATTTATACCATTGATATTTTGTATAACCTCGATCAAAGACAACAACATCATTGCGTTCTAAGGGAATTGATGTAACAGATTTTGATTCATGAATAGCGCCTTCTGTAATGACGGCAAAATTAGGCAAATATCCGGCATGGTTTAATTTAACATGGAGTTTTACGGCTCCTTTGGTTGTTCGGAATTTAGCCCAATCATAAAGAGATAGGCATAAATCTATGGTCGTTGCGTCTAAGGAGTAAAGATTATTTTTAAATTGGAATTTATGTTTTGGAGCAATGCTTTGACATTTGGACAGCATTTGAAAAAACATTTTTTTAAAGAGCTCCTGAGGCCTATGTTCATTAGCATAAGCTAATGTGGAACGATGAATGGGCTTTACGCCTAAATGATATAAATGGTTGGCTTGCGTAGCGAGACCTGCTTCGATTCCGCGTAGGCTATCATGGCCGGCTAACTGCCCAAAAAGCATGGATACAAAATGATTCCATGAGCTAAAGCTTCTGGCATGATATTCACTTTTGGTCTGAGATACTAGATTTTGAAATTCATGTCTCGAAAACATTTTTAACATTTGTCCTAACACTGTGTTATAATGACTCATAGCCTAACTCCTTATGTTTAACTTGGTTATGATTGGTCTCATAACACATTATAAGGTTACGTTAGGCTTTTTCAATCCTTAATTTGGACGCGTATGGAGGAAAATATGTATAAATTTTTAGCAATATTAGTGTGTTTTATGTTGATAACACAAATCTCTTATGCCCATCCGCCGTCTGCCATGACTCTTACATACAGCACAAGCAAACAGGCCTTCACGCTTAATATCAACCATCGTGTTGCAGAGGACATTTTATAAGTAAGCTCACAGTTACCTTAAACGGAGAGGAAATACAGGCTAAAACCTATCCTTTTCAACAAAACAAGAAAACTGTTAGCTTTTCCTTCCCAGAGCCAAATCATGAAAAAGGTGATATTCTTTCAATCAAAACAACCTGCAACCGCACAGGCGCGATAACAAAGGATTTTTCGATTAACAGTGTTCTTGATGAGTCTCATCTAGAGGGCAAGAAAGCAAAGTAAGCCTACCCCATATAACTAAAAAATCAGAGGACATCGCACCTTATCTGCGCTTTTTTCTCGGATAGGCTTTGTTTTTTCTCGTCTTGTCTTGATTTTTTCTCGTGTTGTCTTGATTTGCTTTTGTGATAATAAGCCCTGAACCTTTTTTATGCCTATTAAAAAAAGATAGCACTTTTTCCGCTTCATTAAAAGGCAGGCTGATAAAAGAAAAATTATCGAGAATTTTCACATCTCTGATTATTCGCTCTGGAATCCCGCATTTATCTTTAATCATCTTGATAAGCTTATCACGCGATAGACCGGTTCGGCTGCCCTGAGCAACAAAAAGTCTTGTTTTGCCCTTTTTATCGACAACAGTTTCTTCAATTGCTGTGTAACTTTTTTCACTTAGCTCTGAGCCAAATGTATGCTGCAAAAGCGCCGCAAGGATTTCCTCAGGCATTTGATTTTCTAAAAGCTCTCTAGAAATTTCAAGATATTCGCTTTGGAGATTTGTAGTTTTTATCTCTTGAATCTGAGCTTTAATTCTTTGTCTCTTTGCTTTAATTACATCTTTTACCTTTGGTAGTTTTGCCTTTCTGATATCGGTTTTTGCCTTTTGTTTTATATATTGCAGTTTTCTGTATTCAGACGATGTTATGAATGTTATAGCAATGCCGTTCTTCCCCGCACGACCGGTACGGCCAATTCTATGCACATACGCTTCCGGGTCCTGGGGCAGCGCATAATTTATAACATGCGTCAGATTCTGGACATCAATTCCCCTGGCCGCGACATCTGTCGCAACCAGAATATTTATTTCACGTTTTTTTAACTTGCCCAATATTTGCTCACGCATGTTTTGAGAGATATCCCCATGCAAGGCATCCGCGTCATATCCTCTAGATATAAGATGCTTCGCGATATTATCTACATCCACTTTAGTCCGGCAGAACACAAGGCCGAAAAACTCCTCTTCAATATCAATAATCCTGCAAAGCGCTTCAAACTTATCCCCAGGAGCAACTTCAAAATAAATCTGATCTGTTTGACTTACTGTGAGCTGTCCGGGAGATACTTTAAGCAGCTCATATTCACCCATATATTTCTTAGCAATCCGCAATATTTCACTCGGCATAGTTGCTGAAAACAAAAGGGTTTTTTTCTCAGGGCTGGTTTTCTCTATAATTGTCTTCACATCTTCAAGAAAGCCCATATTAAGCATCTCATCTGCTTCATCAAGCACTAAAAATGACACTTGTTCAAGACGCAGCGTCTTTCTTTTAATATGGTCGAGAACCCTACCCGGAGTACCTACTACTATATCCACTCCCTTACGTAAGCTTCTAAGCTGTAATCCTATGGCTTGCCCGCCATAAATCGGAACCACAGTCAATTTTTTATTTCCTTTCAACGAGTTAATTTCTTCGGCTACCTGAATAGCTAATTCCCTTGTTGGAGTAAGCACAAGCGCCTGAACAGAATGAGAGTTCTCCGGGAGCATTTCAATAATAGGCAGTCCGAAGGCCGCAGTTTTACCTGTACCAGTTTGAGCCTGTCCAACAATATCCTTGTTTCCCGCTAACATTGCAGGAATAGCCTTTTCCTGGATAGGAGTCGGCTGCTCAAACCCCTTTAGTTTTAAAACATTCAAGGTTCTTTCTGATAAACCTAATTCTTCGAATGACTTCATCGCTTTAATATATCCTTCCTTTATTTTGATTATAAATATAGTAATATAATACCAGTTTTTAAAGCGCAAAAATATATGACGCGAATCTTAATTCGTAGAATATAAATATACATATAATGACTATGACTAAATACAGCATTCCAAAAACAAATAGGAGTCCTGCAGGACTCCATGTAAAGCGGCTGTTTTAATCCATTTTATTGCTAATTAAAATAAGGCCCGGAATTCATCCCGGACCTTATTGAATCGCAGTTTAAAGCTTTGTTACAGATGCTGCCTGTTCCCCTTTGGGCCCCTGCTGCACTTCAAATTCAACTGCCTGACCTTCTTCCAAAGACTTATAACCATCTCCCTGAATCGCGCTATGATGTACAAACACATCAGAGCCGGACTCAGTGGTAATAAATCCGAAACCTTTATGGTTACTGAACCATTTAACTGTTCCTTTTGCCATTATTCACTACACCTCCATTCTTGATTTATTATAGTAAACAATAACAGAAACAAAATAACCGTCAGGCAAGTGTTTCTACCCCACGGTCATGAAGATCCTACTCGCTTACTTACTACAGAAAAATTATACCCCACTTTAGTTAGCTTGTCAACTAAAAAGATATTTTTTTCACAATATAGTGAAGCTCTATGGATTTACACCCATAGCAACTTCTCGTTTCTCCTTCGGCGTAACATCCGCCTAACACTTGTCCGCCTATCTTTTTGGTGGAACCTGGCGGATAATCATTATTTTAAAACAACTTATCCATTGTCTTCATCTATTGTAAATTGCTTAACCAAATGCTGCAGCACAGAAGCAACCTGCGTTAACTTTTGAGCGCCTGCCGCGACCTCTTCCATCCCTGTAGTCATTTGCTTTACCGAATTACTACATTCATTTGAAGAAGTCACATAATCTTTTCCTACTGCGGTAACTCCCTCAACCGAAGTATGTACTGCTTCGGCATTAGTAAGCTGATCTTTAGAAGCAATCGCAATGTTATTCACCACATTAGCCGTATTATTAGTAGCGCTTAAAATCTTATCTAAAGCAATTCCCACTTCTTCTATTAGAGCTTTGCCTTCTTGTATTTCACTGGTCGATGTATCTACTAATTCAACTGCACTGGAAGTCTCCCCCTGGATTGATCCAATAAGACGCGCAATCTGCTCTGCTGCATTAGACGAGCTTTCCGCGAGTTTTCTCACTTCTTCCGCTACAACGGCAAACCCTCGACCTGCATCACCTGCCCGAGCAGCCTCAATAGCCGCGTTCAAAGCCAAAAGGTTTGTCTGATCAGCAATACTGGTAATAACCTCAACAATTCGCCCAATTTCTTCAGATCTCTCACCAAGCTTTCCTACCACTACAGATACCTCATTTGAAACCTTGGCAATTAAAATTGTTTTTTGAATTGCCTGCTGAGATGCTTCTTTACCCTTTTCTGCCAATTTCTTTGCTTGTTCTGAGGTTTCCGCACCTTTACGAACATCTGCGGAAACATCCTTTACAGATGTAATCATTTTCTTCATTATAGCAGACGTTTCTTCCGCGCTTTCTGACTGAAGCCCGACTCCTTTCGCAATAGCCTCAATATTAGTTGCTACTTCCTGAGCAAAAGCAGTCATCTCCGCGACAAAAGTCGAAAGCCCCCGAGCAAGTTGATTAATATCCTTCGAAGAACTACGGATTTTTAAAACAATCGAGGTGATTCCTTTACTTATACTGTTAAAAGTCAGCAAAACTTCACCGACTTCATCATTGGAAATATCAATTACCTCATGAGAGAGGTCTCCTGAGGCAATTAGATTCCCGATGTTTTTAGCGGCATTAACAGGCCTGATTATTAAGCGCTGTGTAAAGAAGAAATACATTAGTATCCCGATAAACACAGACACTACTGCAATGATTACGTTCATCAATACAAGTTTATTTGTATCTTTAATTATAATACTTCGAGTGAATTGCATTCTTAGGAAGCCAAGATCTTTTTTGTCTGTTTTCAGCGGAACAGTTGCCTCAAACACATTCTCCTTTGAAGAAACATCCTGCATGACAGCATCACTTAAATTCAATATTTGCTGATCAAATCCGGTCTTCGTAAAACTTTGCCCCTCATCTGCTAAATCAGTCGAAACAAGACACAAACCATCAGAATCAACAATGCTCACCCATACAACATCCTCGCTTATCCCTTTCGCGTTATTAATCATATTACGCAATTGATCAATTAAATTAGCTGCTAAAGGATCAATTAAGGAATCTCCTAAGCTTTCTGAAAAAATTCTGGCTTTCTTTTCCTGCTGCAGGGAAATGGCCTTTTTTTGCTGAATTACTGAAAAACTAGTCAGGATCACTATTGTAATCAGCAAACTGCACAAAAAAGGAACCAATATTTTAAGAAATATCCTATTTGTCCTCATCAACTCTCCATGTAAACTATACAATATTTTCTAAACGCCTAATACAAGTGAATAACTACGGGCTC
>JAGLQQ010000004.1 GCA_023136735.1 Candidatus Omnitrophota bacterium
TGCCTCTAAATGATTGCTCTTACTGCCGCTAGCTTCCCTTCTATAATTCTATTTAGGAGTTAGGCTAGCACACTTTACTCTATAGATTCAAACCCCTGACCTTTAATACTCCTTTAATCCCATAGAGGCTTTTTATTATTTTTTCTGTCGGCTTACTTGATATGTCGATCAGGTTACATGCATAATCACCTTTGCTTTTGTTAATCATCTCCACGATATTGATATTAGCGTCTGCCAGGATTGCGGATATCTGCCCGACCATATTGGGTATATTCTTGTTCATGATCAGCAAACGAAATTCAGAACCTGGCTCTAATTTACACTCAGGATAATTAACAGAATTTTTAATTCTGCCCTTCTCGATAAAATCGCGAGTCTGCTTTGCGATCATAATAGCACAGTTATTTTCTGCTTCTTTTGTAGATGCGCCTAAATGAGGTATATTAATCACCTTATCCATATTCAACAGCTCATCATCAGGGAAATCTGTAACATAGCACTCGACAATACCATCCTGTATAGCCTTGTTAAGATCATCGTTATTGACGATACCTCCCCGGGAAAAATTCAAAATGCGCACTTTTTCCTTCATGCGGGCAAACTTCTCTGCATTAATCATCCCTTTAGTCTCGTCAGTTAACGGAGTATGCAAAGAAATATAATCCGCCTTACCCAGCAAAGCATCAAAGCCTTCAGCCCTCTGAACTGACCTTGAAAGTCCCCAGGCTGATTTTACGGAAATAAAAGGATCATAGCCAATAACTTCCATCCCTAAGTCGATAGCGCTATTGGCAACCATTACCCCTATCTTGCCCAAACCGATAACTCCCAGGGTTTTGCCCATTATTTCCTGCCCAGCAAAATCTTTTTTGTTCTTTTCGACAAGACCAGGAACTTCTGAGCCCTTGCCTTTTAAGGTTTGCGAAAAGACTATGCCGGCTGCAATATCTCTGGATGCCAGCATTAATCCGACAATGGCTAGTTCCTTAACAGCATTAGCATTTGCTCCGGGAGTATTAAAAACAACAATTCCCTTATCTGAGCATTTACTAATAGGAATATTATTAACGCCCGCTCCAGCGCGTCCAACAGCAAGCAAAGAATCAGGGAGATCCATTTCCTTCATATTAAAACTTCTGAGCAGTATCGCATCAGGCTGAGCAATTTCAGTCCCCAGTTCATACATATCCAGTGGAAATGCCGCCAGCCCCTCTGGAGCAATCTTATTAAGCTTCATTATTTTATACATGCTGCACCCTCCTTTTCTTGTTGAGATTAGTTATACGGGCCGAGACAAGCGCGGCCCCTACATATTTTTTATTTTACTTCATAACTAGTAACTATTGAGGCTACTCGCTTCTTCTTTTTACAGCTATTCACTTTTATCCGTTACCGTTGCCTTTTAAACCGATACGCCTGTCCGCCAATCTTTATGGAGGAGGCATCGCAACCGCAACCGTTTCCACTCGTAACTCATAACTTGTCATTTATAACTCAGTATCGTGCAGCTATCCTTATTAGCTGTTTTCTTTTTCAAATTCCTTCATAAAAGCAACCAAGCTCTTTACCCCTTCTACAGGCATAGCATTATAAATACTTGCTCGCATACCTCCTACTGTCCGATGTCCTTTTAAAGTTTTTAATCCTATCTCCGATGCCTGTTTGATAAATTTAGCATCAAGATCATCATTGCCCGTGACAAAAGGTATGTTCATTAATGACCTGCTATCCTTTTCAACAGGCGAGCTAAACATCGCGGATGTGTCAAGATAGTCATATAAAAGCTGTGCCTTCTCTTGATTATGTTTCTGAATAGCTTTTAAGCCGCCTTTTTGCTTTATCCAATCAAAAACCAATCCGGCCATATAGATAGAATAACATGGAGGAGTATTGTACATCGAGCCTGCATCAACATGTGTTTTATAGTCAAGCAGCACCGCTACATCATCCGCTACTCCTTTAGCTAGGTCATCACGTATAATCACAATCGTTAACCCCGCAGGCCCAATATTTTTTTGAGCTCCAGCAAAAATAATCCCGAACTTAGAAACATCTATAAGCTCTGATAAAATATTTGAAGACATATCAGCTACCAGAGGAATGTCTCCTGTATCTGGTATCTGCTGATAAGCAGTTCCGTATATCGTATTATTGGTCGCAATATAGAAATAATCCGCATCCTTACTAAAAGTATTTGCGTCAAGCTTTGGGATAGAAGTAAAGTTATTCGCCTCAGAACTGGCAATAACATTTACATCAATATATTTTTTCGCTTCTTTGATCGCCTTTTTAGTCCATTGCCCAGTATGGACATAATCCGCTTTTTTATTTTTTCCTTTTAAATTAAGCGGCACCATAGCAAATTGCAGGGAAGCTCCGCCCTGAAGAAACAAAACCTTATAATTTTGCGGTATAGCCATAATTTGGCGTAATG
Source organism: Candidatus Omnitrophota bacterium (assembly GCA_023136735.1). Taxonomy (GTDB): domain Bacteria; phylum Omnitrophota; class Gorgyraeia; order B26-G9; family B26-G9; genus JAGLQQ01. The sequence goes on from JAGLQQ010000004.1 coordinate 2,435, forward strand.
CCGTTTCTGTTTCTTCAAATATCTGCTTAAACTCTTTGCCTCGATGGGATAATTCCATCACAGACATACCGCAACCTTTGTAATCCAGCATCTCATCTGCTGCCTTTTTTAAAACCTCCTCAGGTAATACTGCCGGGCCTGCGCTAAAATTATAAACTCTTGCCATTGTGTTTCCCTCCTTAATTGAGCACGTAGCTTATGGAGCGAAGCGCTCATAAGCTTCTGTGCGAAATTAATCCCGTCCGTTTTTTGGCGGGATAATTGCAGTTCTTTTCATATATTAATAAAAACTTTTTACTTTTTAGCTTTCTGGATCATTACCTTTGCCGCGATAAATCTCAAAGCATTTGTAAAATCAAGATTCAGATAAATAACATTACTCGAAACAATAACCTTTTGGGTTGAAAAATTCAATATCCCCGTTACCCCTGCCCCAATAAGCTTATCTGCCACATCCTGGGCGCTTTGAGGAGGTACGGCTATAATACCAACCTCTATCTCTCTTAAGCATACAATCTCCTTTATATCATTATCAGAAAATACATCTATTTGAGTCTGAATCCGCTCAAGCTTATTAATACTGCAGTCAAAACCCGCAACGATCTCAAATCCGTCTTCTTGAAATTTCTCATAATCAAGTAAAGCCGACCCCAGTCTTCCCAAGCCGACAATACATGCCTTGCGCTTTTTATTTAAATTCAGCTTATTCCCTAATTCCTGCTTGAGAGATTTCACCTCATACCCTTTGCGCGTATATCCGCCCACAGCTAAGAAACTGATATCCTTTCTAACAGTATATTCAGTTGAACCAATAGCTTTTGCCAATTCGCGAGATGAAACTAATTTCGTTTCGCTGCGCTCTAAAAAATTAAGATAGCCAAAAATCTTGCATATTCTTTCAATGGTATTATCAGATAAATCCATAATCTCCCCTTAACACTAGTGAATTATTTCACTAATATAGCATAAATTAGTAATTTGTCAAGCCAAATTTTATTATTATTTAAGGCAGATTACAAACATATCACACAATATCTCTACCCACAACAAGTTACAGCAACGATAAAAGCAGCATTATTGGTGAAATATTTCACTAGTAATGCCATTCTTTTGCAACTTTCAATTAGAGGATGAAAGGTATAAAGCAAAAGGAATAGCCCCTTAAGGCTATTCCTTTTGCAAATAAGTAATTATTTTTAGAATTTGAACCAATGAAACGTTTTACTGGCTCATTTCTAAGTACGTTATGATTTACCCATTATTCGAAACATTCCGGTTCCGCAATCAGGACATTTGCCCTTCATTGCCTTGCGGCCGTTTTTCATGGTTGTTTCCTGTGCATCGCTAATCTCTTTTTTGGCTTTGCATTTTACACAATACGCAGTAAGTACAGCATCTGACATATTATCCCTTTCTCTTTTTCTGAGCCTCTTTATTATTACCTATCTGACAGTTGTTATATTTTACTATAAAAAAAGGCTATAGTCTACTAAATAGATTATGTTCTTTGTAGGTCAAAAACAGACTACTCTAACTTGTTTATTCTAAATTTATTAATTTCTTTTTATTATATTTCTTGTATCTGTGACAACTCGTCATCATCGCTGTCTCGTTTTAGCTTAAATACGCTCATTAATTCCTTGAGTTCTATTGCCAGCTTGGAAAGCTCCTGAGATGCAAAAGACATTGCTTCAACAGAATCATTTTGCTCACTCACGCTTAAACCAACCTGTTCAGTATCTAAAACAGATCCTTTAGCAATAGAATTTACTTCTTTAAGAACCTCAACCACTTCCGATGCTCCATGAACTTGTTCCTGAGTGGAGTGAAAAATCTGATCCGTAAGGATACTTGTATCTCGAACCGCTTGATTGATTTCATTTAAACTTTCAGCAATCTCTATAACATCCTGCTTCCCCTCCAATGTCTCATCAGAACTTTCTATAATCGCCTCTACGGCCTGGCTTGTTTCTGATTGTATTGCTCTTATCAGGCTCTTTATATTCCCCACCTCGGCTGCGGAAGCCAGAGCTAATTTTTTCACCTCTTCAGCGACAACGGCAAAACCTCTGCCGGCATCTCCGGCTCTTGCCGCCTCGATTGCCGCGTTTAAAGATAAAAGATTTGTCTGATCTGCAATCGAAGTGATCGTCGCGCTGATGTTACTTATCCGCTTAGATTTTTCTCCCAAACTTTGGATAACTTCAACCGCATGAGTTACTGTATTTGTCAGTCGAACTAATTTTTCGACTGTATTTTTAGCCTTTAGATTCCCCTTCTCCGCATAGCTGCTTACTAGCGCTACCCCTTCCGTCGTAACTTGACTATTTGCTAAAACACGCTCTAACGATTTGGAGGATTTTTCTGATATTTGATATGCCTCGTCTGAACGTTCCGATTGAACAGCGGCTCCCTCAGAAATATGTTTTATTGCCTTAGACACCTTTTGCGAAGAATCATCCATCTGTTGTGAGAACTTAGAGACCTGTTCACTGGCACCGGACAACTTGTCCGCTGTAATACGAACACGTAAAACCATTTTATTCATCGACTCAATTATTTGATTAAATGCGTCTGCCAGCTTTCCAATTTCATCTTTTGATTTAATATCTATTAACTGGGTCAAATCGCCGCTGCATAATGGCGCAGTAGCAGATATCAGTTTCTTTATCGGCCTGGTCAAGGTACGCGCGAAGAAAAATGTTACAATCAAGCCGAAAATCATAAGCCCCAGTGAAAGCATTACAAGCTCAAAAGTAATTTTTCGGATTAAACTATGTATTCTTTCATTGCTGGTCTCGAGCACAAGCGCTCCAATAACCTTATCATCATTTTTTATTAATCGTCTTAATTCCATGATCCCCATATCATCGTGCTGATCCTCGATCACATAGAAATCTATTTCTTTTGTGGAATTTTCCTCATGTTCAACTATCTCATTGAACAACTTAATATCTTCTTTGCCTAATCTGGTTTCATCACTATCGCCAATAATCCTGCCTTCACCGTCAAAAATTGTCAGATGAATAACATCTTTTTCTTTTAGAACATTCGCGCATATTTTTACCAGCAAAGTATAATCCCAGCTCAATGTCGCTTCTTTACTGTTTTGCGCCAGGCTTGAAGATAATGTTTCTAAACGCATCATATTCTCTGCGTATATCGTATCGCTGATTTGTCTTAAAAAAAACAGGCTTGATGAAACAATAGCAACTATTAAAAGCACGCTGGTTACAATAACATATTTATACAGAATACTAAGATCCTTAAATTCATATCTAATAAATTCGATTTTTTCTTTTATTTTAGCTTTGACCTGCATCCCGATATCTTCCTTGTTTTTTAGCCCTGCTTTTAGTAGTTTTTACAGAGTCTTTGATGACCTCTAGCTTTTAAAATCATCTTCACTCCTCAGCCCCGTTACCCGCTAAATTATTCCCTTACAAGTATCTCTCTATTTCGCCTTTTCTTTTTGCTTTTCTACTTTATAAGCGCCTACTTTCAGGGTTTTCTGTAGTTCCTCAACCGCTTGATAATCTAAAGCCTCTCTCCATCCCAAGATCTTTGCCTGCTTTGCGGCAATATCAGTAAAGCGCATCTCAAGCAGAGCAGTCGAAACTTCCCGGGCAATTTCTTCCGTTGTTCCGGCAGCCTTCATAAGCGGCCATTCCGGATAAAGAAGTGTGCTGCAAACAAAAGGAAAGTCTTTGTGATCTTTTTTATTAATAATCCTAAAATCATCCATGTTTATCTTTCCTTCATCTGCCATTCTTTCTAGTGTGTCCGTTCTGACGGTTCCCGCGTCTACCGCTTTAAATTTCACCGCTGACACAACTTTATCATGTGTCCCCGCCCACACAACTCCTGCCAAATCTTTAAAAGGATCGATCCCGGCATCAAACATTTCTTTATGCGCCGCCTGCCATCCCCCTAAAGATGTTTCCTTTGCTCCCATTATGGTTTTCCCCTTAAGGTCTGCTAAGGAATTTATTTTGTCATTATCTTTTCTTGTGAATATAACTCCCCCCAAAAGAGTAGTCGCTTTGTGCGGGGAAGAATTAATCAATGTCGCTACAGGAGACGCGTTGTATCTCACTTTCGCGGTTACAGCCATTGAGGAATTACCTAGGAAAAAATGCACCTCGTTGTATTTAAAAACATGGTCAACTCCATTAAAACTCACCGGTGCTATTACAAAAGTTTTTCCAGGTATTTTCTTCTTGAGATAATCCGCAGTTGATCCCCATTTTTCCATGCATA
>JAGLQQ010000040.1 GCA_023136735.1 Candidatus Omnitrophota bacterium
GAATTCTGCAGCAATAATTAAATTTATTACGATTTAGCTTATTACTGTATTATTTCAGTGGCGATTTTTAATGCGAGCACCGTAAATACACCAGAAAGAACTTTCTGTGCAGCAAATGCATTACTTGACAGCACTAAAGCAGCTACCATTACAATACCCAAAAACAAATTAACTTTGAGCATTGCCCCCTCCTTTATATTTAAACAAAAAAAGGGAGGGTAAGAATTACCCCCCCTTTTTTTGTTTAATCAATTCATTAGAACTTAATGTTCCATTCATGTCTGATAAAGAATGCTGTATCCTGTTCGTCGTAGAAGTCGCCAGGCTCAAACGCATACAACTGAGTACGGAAGCTAACCGTTGGGCTAAACTTATACTTCAATGTGATATGCGGTGAAAGACCTTTATCTTTGTCAGTTCTATCTCCACTATTAATTGCTGTTGAATCTTCCATAGCTCTGATCAAATCAACTGCCATAGCAATACTCATTTTCTCCATTGGAGTGATTGTCAAACGAGCTGTAAATAAAGCAGTGTTTGTCCAATAGCCTGTAGCCGAACCACCCTGAACTCCTGCTGTTTCAGTTTGCAACAAATATGAGTAGAGCTCGTTTAAGTAAGGAAATCGTGACCACAGAGGGTTCCAGCCTTCAATCTTATTATTTGTTTGAGGATCATCACCTGAGAGGAATAATCCACCAATAGTAACTTCTGGCTTTAAATCTCCGTCAAATCCCTTATCCCAGAACAAATATCCGCCCCAGCCTGACCAATCAACTTTTGATGAACCATTACCTTGTTCACCATCCTGGATTGCGAACTGACCACGGAAAGTTCCCCTTTCAGCTGCATTATATTTTGCATAAGCACCCAATGTATTTAATTTCAAAGTAGAAGATCTTTTCTCTACTTTGTTCATCCAGTATGCTTCAGCTTTGAGCTCGTCGCTTAGGTTGCTCTTCAGGTAAAAAACGCTGCCTACTTCATCATAAAGATTCACATTAACTTGCTTTTTATAGGCACCGTCACTAAGAAACTTTTTGTCGTACTTATCATTTCTGATATAAAGCACATCAAGTGTTTCATTTTCAGTTAAAGCAACGCTTGCTTTTAGAGCATCAAAATAATTAGTACGTGATCCATCACATGGAGTACCATCTGAGATAAGAAAATGCTCTCCGTACTCACCCGCCAAATTCTGACGGCCGATTTTAAGAGAAACCGGTGATTCCATGAACTCATCCAACTGGAAGTTCAATTTGTCAATCATCACGTAATTTCTTGGGACAGCATCCTGAGCAGCCAAACTGGCTGGATACAGATAAGCTCTTGGCTCAGAAACCAATCCTAAAAACACTGCATCATAGTCAGTAATAGCGAATTTTGCCCAAAGATTTGCCCTCAATCTAAAGAAATCTCTCGTATCTCCAGCAGCATTCGAATCCAAGTCGTAAACATTCTGGTAGATTTCCTGACGCAATCTCAAAGCTCCACCGATTGTGCAATCGCACTCTCCTATGAAATCGTCGAATTGCATAAGCGCCGCGTCTGCTACTGAACCCCACATCATAATGGCTATTAAAGCAATAACCACTACACTTAACTTCCTCATATTACACACCCCCTCATCCTTTTAGGTTAACAATATTTACAAAATCCATCTTAATAATATCATACCAACAAAATATTATTTGTCAATTATTTTTTTCTCTACTTAATGATTTATATGCAGGAAGTTAGAAGTTTACCACTATTTCCCAAGCTTGTCTTTTTTCTTATCCTTAAGACCATCCAAGTACTAAAACATCCTCCTTCCTTAGAATACAAGTAGGGACAAACAGTACCAAAACACTACTTCTGATCTTTTTAAACCAGTACCTCAAGCATAATTCTGGACAATTTTAATCTGATCTAGGTTAAAATCCAGATTGTAAAATAATACAATAAAAAATCTAGCAGGTAAAGCATTTTCAGTATACCCCAACTCCTAGATAGAAAACACTTTTCCTTTGCTTATCAATCAGATGGGGGAAATTGTATTTGCGGATTTTAATCAGTTGATTTACAAGGATGTGTAAAAATCG
>JAGLQQ010000041.1 GCA_023136735.1 Candidatus Omnitrophota bacterium
GCTTCTGCTTGCGCCTTAGTAAGATTACTTTCAAGCTCATCCACTTTCTCAGCTAATTTCTTTTTTTCTTTTTTAAGAAGCCCATATTTTTTATCAGCTTCCTTTATTTTCGCCTTTAATCCTTTATTTACTTTTTCTCTCTGTTTAATCGCCCCCCTGTTTTTATCTTTTTTTGCTGTGGTCATTGAATCAGACTTTGCATATTCAAGACTATCTTTTTGCTGGGATAAGGAATTATTAATTTTCTCAAGCAAGGCCACTTCCTGTGCAATAGCTTCTTTTTCATTCACTCTCTGCTTAAGTGAATCTTGAGATACTTCAAGCTCCTTCATAATCTCTTTATTGTTTAGCTCTATTTCATCTCTTTGCTTTTTTTGCTGTACCAGCATAGCATTTAAACTCACATTCTCTTCTTTTAACATCTCATAGTGCTCAAGCTTATCGCCGATAGATAAAATCGGCTTTTCTTCATTTTGCTTTTTTCCCCCAAGAATATCTTTAAATTTAGATAGCTTGTTTCGCAGAAGATTACTGTCGGCTTTAGGTGTTTCCACCCCGCCTTTTCTCTGATATAGTTTTATTAGCTCTTCCTTTAAAGCAGCTAATTCTCTTGATAAATCACCTTTTTCTTTATTTATACTTCCTACATGCTCCTGAATAGCTTTAAGCTGATTTTGTCTTTCTATCACAGCATTTTCTAGCTTCTTTATCCTTGTAGTATAACTAGCTGTAGGTTTATCTTTCTGTTTAAGTTTTTTAGTGATCTTCTCCAGATTTTTTTCAAGCAAAGCTTTCTTAGCTTCCAATTCTCGAAGTTTTCCTGTAAGATTTTTATTTTCCTCTTGAAGTTTGGTTAATTCCTGTTCGCTATTTTCACTTTTAGTTTCAGATCGGATAAAATTTCCCTGTTGCCTCAAAGCGTCTCTTGCTTTTTCAAATTCGATCTGTGCCTTCGCATAATCACCTTGGTCATAGAACATTTGTCCTTTATTTAAGAAATCATGGTAATCCAGAGCATAAGCATTGCTTTGTAAAAGCATACCTATCATGGCTGTTATCCATATTAAAAGAAACCCCATGCGTATTTTATTATTTTTAAACATTGAATATTACCCCCCCCTTGAAAATTATTTTCCCAATAACTCTTCTAACTCTCTCTTTACTCTATCTGCTTTTTGCTTTTCATCTTGCGAAAAGCCGCTTACTGTTGGATATCCTTGCGTATTTTCCTGTAAACTAACATTTAAATTAGTTATTTTGGAAAGATCGTCAAGTGTCTTTTTCTGCTGCATTCTCAGATCCTTAAGTTCATGCTCTTTTATTTTATATTCGGCTTGAACAAGAATAAGTTCACTTTTTAAATTAAGGACTTCTTTATTGTTTTCAATCACTTCTCTTTCTCTGCGAGCTAAAAGTTCTGTCGACTGCAAAAGCTGACTTTTAAGGTCCGCATAAAGTATGTTCGCGTTTTTATATTCCTTCTCCTGATATTCAAGCCTCTGATCAATAGTAACTATTGCCTGTTTTAGAGCGGAAACCTCTTCATCTTTTTTCTGCAGCACATCATCTTTTACTAGCAACGCTTCGTTTAGCATCTTTATTCGATCGTGCAGCAAAGCATATTTTTTATCCCCGGCTGCTTCCGGCTGCATACGAAGCACATTCAAATCCTCTTCAAGCACAGCTATCCTCTGTTTAGAGGTTTCAAGTTCAACCTCTTTACTCATGAGCAATTCAGAAAATTTTACAACCTGCGCTTTCGCAGTGTCATACAATGCATATGCCCTGTTTAAGTCGCCCTCTATTTCTATCGCTGTTCCTGATTTAGCAAGGGGAATCTCATTTATGCTAATTCCTCTTTGAGCTGTTTCTAATCTAGCTATAATCTTTTCCTGATCTTTCAGCTTTTTCTGAGACATTGCTAATTCAGCAGCAAGATCATCTCTAGTCTGCTCTGTCTTTTTGATCCGCATTGCTTTTTTTTCAATAGCAAACAGTTCATCTTCTAGTTCATGGATCCTTTCACTTTGAGAGTCCAGTTTTTCTTCAAGATTTTGTTTTTTACTAGCCAATTTTTCTAGCTGCTGGGCAAGCTTAATCTTATCTGTTTCACTTTCTTTAAGATTTATTGTTAGCCCTTTTATGTCTTCCTGCAATTTTGCATGCTGCCGCTGCTGCTCATTAAAATCAACTCTGATTTTATCAACCAATGCCTGAAGTCTAGCATTATCCTTTTCTAACTTCATAAGGCTTTTTTGAAGTATCTTCTTTTTTTTATCAGAACCAGTATTCGCTAAAGATAATGTTCTATTATTTTCTTTAAGCTCTGCCAGCTCATCTTCCCGCTTTTGCAGCGCGTCCTCTGCTTTTTTGAGTTTGATTACAAACTTGCGCACGAATGTATCGCTTTTCGATTCATTAACCTGCGATTGAAGCTTGTTTACTTCTTCAAGAGTTTTACTGAATTCATTTGTAAGTTTATTCAACCTATGGCTAAGGCTTAGATTTTTCTGCTTAAGCTTAGACGTTTCTTTTTTTACCGTAACATATTCATTGTTAACGCTTTTCAATTTTTCCCAGCTTAGAGCATTTTCCTCTTTGATCGCCTTAATATCCTGCAACCCAGCCAATTCTCTTAAAAGCAAGTTCACTTTTTCAATTTTAGCCGCATTTTCTTTTTTCTCATTATCAAGGTTTTTTTCCAGGGATTCGTTAGCATTAATCAATTCCATTTTCTGCTCTGTCAGAGCGGTTGTTTTTTTCTTAAAAAAATCCAGTCTATTAAAAGCATAGACTGCCCCTGCGACGAGAAAAATAATAACAATGATTTTTATTATGCTGCTGAATTTATTCACTTTTTTTCTCGTCTTTTGTTTTAGTACTTATAAAGCATTCCTGAACATAAATAGAATAATTTACAGCAAGATCAATAGCCTTTGGACTATCTATTTTTTGACCTTGAGCGCTATGTGTTATCTTGATGACCGGCTTAAGCGGCATTTGATAGTTTTGCCTAATAACTACCCCCATTTCTCTGGTATTTAACTTCACGGGAGTCAAAACAGGAAAAACTCCTACCAAATCAATCAATGCTTTCAGGAATTTGTATTCAAACCGCACTTTCTGTTGGGTAAAAAATTTAATAACGTCTTCACTTTTAAACTTATCTCTGTAGGGCCTTGCATGCATCATTGATTCATAAGAATCAATCAATCCTATCAGTCGCGCCTTTTCACTTATAGCTTTTCCTTCTAAAGCATGCGGATATCCGCTGCCGTCTAGGCGTTCATGTTCCTGACATATAGCCTCTAAAATCTCCACGGGTATATTCTCATTGACCTTTTCAAGGATATTTCTTCCGTTGATCGGATGTTTCTTTACTTCAGCATACTCATCTTGGCCAAAACGCTTATTCAGGCTAATCAAATCATCATATTTAACAAGACCAACATCATGAAGCAAAGCAATCAGCCCCATTTGCTGAAGTTGATCTTTGCTATATTTAAGATGTTGAGATAAAAACAAAGATAAAATACAAACATTGACAGAATGCTGATACAGATATCCTTTAAGAGAGGAGTAGTCATAAAAAAAAAGTCTTAAAAGTGAGTCTTCATCGTTTTCTAAAATATTAATAAATCTATCGATGATTTTCTTTGCGCTTTCATAAAATGATTCCCAGTTCTGGGAGGAAAGGGTATCCACCTGTTCGACTAGAGAGATTGCTTCCTTGTAAACATGTCCTGCCTCTTGATTATTGAGATTCTTAAACTTTCTTGTTGCAGCGGGTAATACGGCCGGAGATTCTTTTTTCTTTTTCTGCGACAAAACCTGATCTTGCTGTTTTACGCTCTTTGAGTTTTTTTTTATCTCAGAACTTTTATCACTATCCTTTCCGGCAGCTTTATTTTCACCAAAGCTATCGGAATTATTATCTTTCTTTTTTCTATTTTTTTTTAAAATGTCGGAAATCTTTAACATTTTCCCCTCTTTCCCCGCAAATATCTTTAAACCTAATATTACTTATTTATTATTTCTTTTCCCTGCTTAAAAAAGAATAATTTTCAGTTATTCCATCAGGAAGTTGCTTGCTGACTATCCCCTTCATACTCTTCATGTCTCCCGCTATTTCTCCCCGCCAAAAATTAATTCTTCCCTCTTCGGCTGTTTGCATTGTCTCCCAAACTGTCATTCCATCAGCTTGAACACTAATTGTATAATTTGTAGCATTAAACCCAGCTTTAGAAGTTTTTTCAGCATAAAAACGGTTTTCCTCAAAAATCAGCACGTCTTCGTTGGGTTGGCCTTTTCCTCCCATTTCATTCAAGGTAATATTCCATTGAGTATTATTAATCTGCTCGCGTTTTTCATTTCGTTCAAGCTTTAGTTTTTCCTTCAGCTTTTCTACTTTTTTATCTACTTTTTTCTCCATTACCGGGGTTTTCTTAATTTCCTGTTCCGGCACTTCCTGTTTTTCTTCTTTTTTAACTTCTTCTTTAATTTCCTGTTTTATTTCCTTCTCCCGAACTTTTTCAGAAGGAACTTTTTTAACTTGAGACTCTTCCTTTTGAATTTCTGGTTCTGGGGTTTTTGAAGCTTTTTTCTTTCCCCATAAAGCATAACTATCTTGCGCGAAAATAATAGAAACAGTCAAAATAATAACTAAGATCTTAATAGTCTTGTTCATTTCTCCTCCTTTATTTATGATCATTTCTTCAAAACCCCTTATTTAGTACTTTTTTTACCTTCCCATGTCTGCCATGTAAGAATATAGCGTTTCACCCAGTCAATATCTTTGTCGTCCTTTTTGGCTAGTTTTAAATACTCCTGAAATCTCTCGATAGCTTTTTTTCTGTCCACAAAATACTCTGAATATATAAACCCAAGGTTAAAATAAGCCAAGGCATCTTCAGGATTAAGCTCAATGGTTTTCTCAAATTCCGCAATAGCCCGAGGGTATTCTTTGTTTTTTGAATAAAATACACCCAGATTATAATGCATAAGAGCGGTGCGTTTAAGCAGAATCTTATTTTCCCTGGCTATTTCCGCGAATTCTTTAGGCAACCGCTCTATTTTTTTCTCTAAAACCTTATTTGTTCGAACAGCGTTGCTATACTTTTGCTTTAGCTCCTGAACCTGATCTTTTGTAACATCGACAACAGTTTCAGCTTTTACAAGTTCATCTTCCAGCTTTTCTCTCTTTTTTTTCAGCCGTCTAATTGCACTATTTATTCGGGAATTTTCTTTCTTCCCCTCTTTAATTTGCCTCTTTAAATCATCTACAATTATATACCCCGCCTTACTTTTTGACAAAGTTTTTTTGATATTATCGCGCTCTTCTTCAAGCTGCAGGTACGTAACACTAAGATTTTCAGACTGAGACTGAAGCAGCTTGATCTGACCCTGCAGCTTTTTATTGGCAGCTTTTAATGTTTCCCTTTCAAGTTCCCAACGGCTGCGCTCTTGCTCTACATCCATCATTACCTGCTGCGCCTTTGTTATTTCCTGCTTATATTTAAGAAGAAATTTAGCCTGTTTGCGCAGGTTATCTCTATCCTGAATAAGCGCAGCATAATTCTGCTTCAAAATATCAAGTTCTGAGATTAACTTATCATACTCTTCCTGAGTCACTGAAAACGCAGGAACCACACAGATTAAACTAATAAGAAGTGTTATTGTTATTATTTTCATATTACTCATCTCTAAATGATTTTAGGGTTGGTTGATATTCTTCTTCTTTTCTAAATTCAGGATATACCTGATAGTTTTTTTCCTTTTGAACTTGATCATAAGCCGTCAGATCAGATTCCGTGGTAATTGGTTGATAATTCTGGTAATCATAGGTTTCTACCTGCGCTCCTGTAGTTAATTCATCACCCTCAATTATATGTGCTGTTACCATGATCAACAGTTCGTTGCGTATTGTACTTTTATTCTCTGATTTAAATATCGCACCTAAGAACGGTATACTCCCTAAGAACGGGACTCCCGTTGAGTTCGATGTGTTTTCTTCCCTGCGTAGTCCTCCGATAGCAACAGTTGAGCCATCCTTGATCATAACTGTTGTCTCGGCTGTTGATGTGTCTACTATAGGTATTGAATTGCCGGCAGCAGTCTCAACTGTGCCAACAATGCTGCTGATATCAGGCTTTATACTTAAGGTCACGTAACCCTTATCGTTAATTGTCGGGGTTATAAACAACTGTAGTCCGACGTCCATAAAGGTTACTTCTTCAGAAACAGTAGTCGTTGTCTGGCCGGCAGTTGTTGTTGTAGTTATATAAGCTTGCCTCTCTCCAACATGAATCCTTGCCTCCTGATTATTAGTAACAGATAATTTAGGATTCGACAATATCTTTACATCTCCAAGCGTTTTCAAATAATTAATCATCACATCAAAATCATTTTTACCCACTACCCCAATATGCATTGCCTCTGTTCCAACGCTCTTTGCTCCTCCTGAAACATCAGAGGTCGTTCCGCTAAAAGGATATGATCCAATATTCCCTGTGTCATCAAGCACTTCCTGCCGAGATCTCCATGCTGAATTACTGGATCCAACCGAACTTAACGGATAAGACCCAAGATATGATGTTCCGCTTCCTTTCCCTTGAGATAAATCGAATAATCCTTCCCACTCTACTCCCGCACCCAATTTATCATTGAGCTTAACCTGTATTATCCTTGCATCGACAAGCACCTGCTTTGTTTTTTGATCAAGTCTGGCAATAATCTTTTCTATGTTCTCCATTCTTTCCGGAAGCGTTTCTATAATAACTTGATTAGTTCGGCTATCCGCTCTTATCGTACCAACTTTTTTTGCTTCAAGCTGTGACCGAAGCTGCTTTGTTACGTCCTTTGCATTTGCATAGCGAAGATTAAAAATCCGAACAGTTCCTTTTCTCTCAATCTTCTCTAGAGTAGCTGTGATCTCCTCTAGTTTATCTGGAGTATCCAGCACCATCAGTGTTCCTGAATCACTATCTACCAATACTTTGCCTATAGAACTCCTCACAGAATCAATAACCTTGCTTGCCTGCTCAGGAGCTACATATTTAAGATGAAAAACCTTCACCTTTCTTACATCATCAAATTTTTTACCATAACGCTCTTTATATTCAACTTCTGTCATCACGTTATATATGTCTCCTATTTTCTCATATGCAAGATTATTGGAGCGTATAACTATTTCAAAAACCTCTGTAACAGGAGCTTCCCTAATCATTAAAGTAACTCGACCTGAAACATCACTTGTTGGAACAATATTCAGGTTTGCTTTTTCTGCTAAAAATTTTAACGCATCTTTTACTTCAATATCTCGCAAATCAAGCGTAATCTTACCTTGTACTCCAACCAGGTTATTCATCGGTGAATCAGGCGCAATAGCCAAGGAGGCATATTCCTGATTAGCACACACTACCACGCCATACTGTGCCATCATCCAAACAATGGACAATCCCAAGCCTAATAAAATAGAAAATAATCGCCTCTTTATCAATTCACAACCTCTTTCGCACCCCAAATGAGAATATACTCTTTTGCCTTTTGTGAGTCTTTATCATCGGGCGCAATCGCCAAATAATGTTTAAAATGGGTAATTGCTTTTACTTCATCGATTATATATCGGGAATAAATAATACCCAGGTTATAATGAGTGCTGGCATCTTGGCTATTAAACTTTAAAGCCTGCTCAAACTCCATGATTGCCTGTATGTATTCCTGCCTTTGAGTATGAAATACTCCAAGATTATAATGCAATCCTGAATTTTGGATCCGCAGCTGTGATAGCTCCTTTTCAAGATGACTCATTTTCTCCGGCATAGTTTTCAAAAGAAAGTTTATATGCCTGTTTTTTTCTTCAAGATCTTCAGCCTGCACCATAAGCTTATCTATATGCTCTGAATAAGAGGTGAGCAATTTTTCCTGCTTCTTGCCTTTTGCTTTAATTCGTATCTCACGGCTAGAAACGATTTTTATCTCTTTTGCCAAGACATTTTTCTGTGCTTTCATATCTGTTAATTTCTTTTCCAACTCTCCTGATATATTTTTTAGACTTTGAATCTGGGCCAGGTATACCTCTTTATCCTTATTGACAAGCACGTTCTTATTTTCCAAGTCCCTGACCAATTCCTGAAATTCACTCAGCTGTTTATTGAGTCCTTTTCTGTTGTTTTCAAGACTTAACGTATACTCTTTTTCTTTTTCTCTTAAGAGTTTTTTTGCCAGCTTAAGATCTTTTTGCGTGTTTGTTGCCTGCCGGCGTATTTCCTGAAGTGAATTCTCTAGTTTCTCTTTTTCATCAAGAAGTTGGTACGCAGCTGTTTTATGTTTAGCTAATTCTTCTTTACTTACTTTTAAAAACTCATTTCGTTTATTCAATTCATTTTTAAGAAAATCGATTTCCTCTTTAACAGCCTTCATATTCTGCTCATTAACTTCAAAAAGCTGCCCCTGCATATTTTCTGACTGTTGAATTTTCTCATCGTTTTGCGCTATTATCTTTTTAGAGTTACGAAGCTGTTCCTTGTCTTTTTTTGATTCTTTCAATATCTCCTTAACTTGCTTTTTAAATTCTGCTATATTGTTTTCAGCAACAGCTAGTTTTTTTGTCAATAATTTATCCTGGGTTTTCGCGTTAGAACTCAAAATCTTTATTTCTTCTTCTTTTGCTTCTATCTGCTGCTCATATGCTGCCGTCTTCTTTTCTAAGGATTTATTATCCTTGCTTATTTTTTTGTTTTCCTTCTCAATCTCATTAATACGAACTCGCGCGTCTACAAGCTCATTTTTAAGTATGCCTCCCTGGCTTTCAATGTACTGCAATGCCTTGATCTGATCCGCTCTGGCCGTTAACTGTACTTCACTTGCTTTGAGCTGAGCAAGAGTTGTTTTTATTTTAAATGAGTACTCCTGGTTTTCTTTTAACAGCCCTTTTTTTTCATCTTCAAGCTTGTTGGCCAAATCCATTGATGCCGCTAAATCCTGCTCAAAAGGCTTGCCCTGCTTAGCAATCTCACTTTGTAACAATTCAATCTGCTCCTGGCTCACCTGCAGCTTTGCGTCTTTTTCTCTCAGCCTAAGCACATAATCCTGACTTTCGGCTAAAATCGTTTCTTTTTCTTTGTTGACCTTTTCAAGTTCATGAAGTCGATCTTTCATATCTTTACGCAATATTTTTATTTGCCACTCTTTTTCCTTTAGTTCTCTTTTACTATCCTGAAGTTTTACCTGGTCGATTTTATTATCATTAAGCACTTTTTCATTTTTAAATTTTAACTGCTCTATGTTTTTTAAAGTTTCCCCTTGTTTATTTTTGAGCCCATCATACTCTTTAAGCAGATAATCATATGCCTGCCTGGTCAGATCCAGCTCTACATTCAAAGTGTTCATATTATCGTTTATCTGTTCCATGAGCATAGCCACTTGTTCTGATGAAATCTCTTCCTCGTTCTTTACAGAGGCCGCTTCTATCGAAGCCTGTGCTTTTACCTTATGATCAGCGATAGATGGCAAATCAGCTGCTTCAGTTTTTCCCTGAGCATACGCATTGACAGACATTGCTATTAATAAAAGTACAACATGAATAATAATATTTTTCTTCATCATAGTTTTCTTTTTTAATAAATTAAAATAAACATCCTTATCTATTATACGGTCGAAGCCCCTTAATTACCATACCCCCAAATTCTGGTTCAACAGGAGTCATTATTCTTAGTTGCTCCTTCTTCTCACTCAGTGCTTCATAATCCTGAGCTGGCTTTATATTATGAACCCCGATCTCTCTGCCTTGTTCACTAATGAGCGCTTCTCCGCTGATGATTGTAGGTGTCAGCATTATCAATAATTCCGTAACATTATCGGTTTCGCTTTTAGTTTTAAATAATTGTCCCAGTCCGGGTATTTTACTTAAAATCGGAACCCTTCTTTCAATTTTTGTCTTTTCTTCCTTACGCAGCCCTCCGATAACTATGGTTGCGCCATCTTTTACTAAAACTGTGGTTTCAGCTACAGATGTATCCACAATAGGTATCGCGTTCCCTGAAGGAGTAATTAATGTTCTTATTACGCTGCTGATTTCAGTTTTCAGTTTTAAGCTCACAAAACCGTCTTCGTTTATTGTCGGGATAACGTCCATCTGCAAACCAATATCGATGAAATTAACAGACTCAGATAGTGTGCTTGTCGATTGCCCTGTAGTTGTTGTAGTCGTAACATATACTTCACGCGCGCCAACATGTATACGAGCTTCCGTGTTATTAACTACTGCTATTTTCGGATTGGAAAGAATCTTGGCTTCGTTTTCTGTCTTTAAATAATTAAGCGCTACGTTAAAATCATTAGCGCCAATAACCCCGATATTAAGGCTTTCCAGTCCGATCATCGGGGTACTCGCAGCATAATTGGACGTAGTCCCGCTAGCTGGATAAGAACCAACATATCCTACTTCTTCAAGTGTAGCCTTTCGTGATTGCCAATCATCTGATGTCGTGCCCACAGTAGAAAAAGGTGTTGAGCCAAGATAAGTCATCCCCCCATTACTGGATTCGGCAAGGTCAACCAGCCCCTCCCATTTAACCCCTACATCTATTCCGTCACCTAAATTAACCTTTATAATTTTTGCGTCTAAAAGCACTTCCAATGTTTTCTTATCTAAAATTTTAATTAGCTTCTCAATCTCTTCCATTCTCATTGGCAAAGCCTGGACTACTACCTGATTAGCACGCTCATCAGCTTTTACAGACCCGACCTTTTTATCGTCTAATCGCGCTTTGAGCTGCACCTCAATATCTTTTGCTTTTGCATAGTTTAAAACAAAAACTTTGGTTAGGTTCTCTTGCTCAAACCCCTCTAAAGCCAATTTCATCTCAGCCAGTTTTTCAGGAGAGTCCATGCAAAGAACTGTACCTGATTCAGGATCGACTAAAATCCTTCCTATCGTACTTTTCAATGTATCTAAAAAGCTAAAGACCTGGTCAGGTATAGCATACTGCAGTCGAAAAACTTTAACCTCTCGCACATCGGAAAACTTTTCCCCATAAATATTCATATATTCTTCTGCGCCCATTACATTATAGATATTTCCTGATTTATCATAGGCCAATCCATTGGAACGCAGCATAATATCAAACACATCTTTAACCCTGACTTCCTCTACAATAAGCGTTACCCTGCCTTTAACCGATTTGGTGGTTACAATATTCAAGCCACTTTTTAAAGCAAAGTATTTTAAAGCATCATTTATTTCAATGTCTCTTAGATCAAGCGAGATCGTGCCCTCTATACCTTCGGCTAAAGGCGTCAGCCTTTGCTGCTGAGGAGAAGGCATGGCAGGTACAATTGCCTGCGCCAATTCCGCCGCTTGGGAACTCAACACAGAAATTATAATGGTAAAAACTACTATTGAAAACGCAATAATTTTTCTCATCTAAGTTCAACCTCTTGCGAAAGATAATGTAAAATTACTTTATCTCTATAAATTGCCTGCACGCTGATCTCGTTTATTTTATGTCCTGTTTTAACAAAATATGTCTTTTTTGCCTTTTCATCCTCAATGATAGCATCAGGATCATTTGACCAGGAAATCCCCACCAGCTTAAAAGTCTTTACCATTGTTTCCAGTTTAGTAGGCTCTTGCTTCGGCTTTTCCTTAAAAGCAACTTTCGCTTCTTCCGCCTCGTCAGCAAACCCAAACAAGTTTCGGGATTTTACCTTATTTAAATAATAACTCTCAGACTGCAGTAAAGAAGCAATCGCCTTTACATCTGTTGTTATCAAAGTGGCCTGCCCCGGCCGCTTTGCCCAATCATGCTTAAGCAGCCTAGAAAATTCCACTCTTATGCTCATACCAAGATAAATCACCAACCCAGCTATACATAACTGCATCAGAACATTAAATCCGTTCAGACTAAAAGAAATTCTTGGCATTCTTATCGGCCCCTGAGATACCTTAGACTTAAAAAATGCGATCCTTCCTCTAAGTGCAGCAAGGGAGAAAATTTTCATCCCTTTGCTTGCTCTACCGTTTTTTGGCGTGGGGGATTCATTTCCCTCGCCTTCGATAATATTCAATAATTTTTTTTCTGGACTGATATTTTTTTCTGCCATAGTTTATTAATTTATAATTGTAGGCTGCGGCGCCCGCTGCCAGCCTTGCTTTACCTCTTCATTGATAATTGCTCGGATCATAACCTCATCTACTACAAACTTGTTATTCATCACCAAACGCTTAAGCGCCTTATGACAAATCATATTCACTCTTCGGGGATACCCATGGGTATACCTATAAATTTCTTTTATGGCTGTCTCTAAAAACAAATGCATATGGGCTTTATATCCTGCCTGTTTAATACGAAAATCTATCATCTGACTCGTTTCCTCCTCATCAAGAGGATTAAGCGTATACTTAAAGTTGATTCTATCAACAAAATTAGGAATATCAATCACCTTGCTATGAAGTTCCATTTGCCCTAAGAGGACAAGCTGCAAGAGTTTAAACTCATTTGTTTCGTAATTAAGCATTACCCTCAAACACTCCAGGGTAACCTCGTTTAGCTTCTGAGCCTCATCAATAATCAAAACAACTGTTTTATTCTCCTCAACACCTTTTTGAAACAGAAAACGCTCTAATGCCTCTTTGAGCTCAAGGATGCGCGGTCCATCGTTATTTATCAGCACATCAAAGTTCCGAACAAGCGATGTAAGAAATATCTCATCGCTCTCATATACAGGATCAAGCATCATATGGCAGATAAACCGATCTTGCGACTTAATCATCTGATATAGTTTTCTGCTTAGAGTTGTCTTTCCTGTTCCAACATCTCCTAAAATCACGTTCAAACCTCTTTTTAACCTCAACTCTATCATCAGGTTTGTCAATGCTTTTTCATGCTCACGGGACTCAAAGAAAAACGCAGGGTCAGGACTTGTTGAAAATGGCTCTTTATCAAACCCTAAAATTTTAAAATAACTCACTCTCTTCTCCAGCACTCTTTAAAATATAAAAGACCATACCTTTTTTAATAAAAAAGCATAGCCTGTTAATATAACTCTATATAGTATTCTATCCTTAAAATCCATTTTCCCCGTCTATCCTTCCTTGAAAGACAGCTTAAATCTGATGAGTATTGTTCAATATTTTAGCAATTATCTTTAAAGGGTATCCTTTACCCTTTAAGTCATCTATTTTATTTAAGTTGCTCTCTACCTCTAAAGCTTCATAAAACCGCTTATTGCCTGAACCTCTTTTTCTTATAGCATTAAGCAATCCGAAATTAGTATAATGATTCAATGTCTGATAAGATATATTATACTTTCTTACCACGTCCATTGCTGTAATAATATTATCCATTGAAACCTCTTATTTTCTAAAAAAGACACAAAATTTTATAAAATGAATATACCTCACCTGATAAAAGGCAAGACTCCTTTTTCTCTTAAAAAAATTACTGAATTAAACCTGTTTTTGACTGATTTGATAATAGCATATATGGTAACTATTGTCAAGTGATATACTAAGGCCCCAAATCGTAGATAGAAAACACTTTTCCTTTGCTTATCAAACAGATGGGGAAATGGTATTTGCGGATTTTAATAAGCCGATTTACATGGATGTGTAAAAATCGGCTGATTA
>JAGLQQ010000042.1 GCA_023136735.1 Candidatus Omnitrophota bacterium
TATAGTAATCTATTCAACTTAATTAAGAATGACCAAAAAAAAGGAGCAGAAATTTAAATTTCTGCCCCTTAAGATTCACATCACTTGCTTTTGACTAAGCTTACCCTTTTGTAGCAATCAGATCAATCAAATCAACAACTCTGTTTGAGTAACCCCATTCATTATCATACCATGAAAGGATTTTAACCATGTTTTTCCCAATTTTCATTGTGCTCAGTGCATCAAAAATCGATGAGTGAGAATCCTTAATAACATCAGCAGAAACAATTGGCTCATCGCAATATGAGAGGATACCCTTCATACTGCCTTCAGCCGCTGCTTTAACTGCCGCATTGATCTCCTCAACAGTTGCCTCCTTTTCTAACTCTACTACCAAGTCAACAAGTGAACCAGTAGGAGTAGGAACTCGAATAGCCATTCCGTTCAATTTACCCTGAAGATCAGGAATAACCAGACTCACTGCTTTAGCTGCACCTGTTGTTGTCGGAATCATTGACAATGCCGCAGCACGTGCTCTTCTTAAATCACTATGAGGAAAATCAAGAATTACCTGATCATTAGTATAGGAATGTATTGTTGTCATCAAGCCGGAAACTATACCGAATTTATCATTCAAGACTTTAGCAACAGGAGCAAGGCAGTTGGTTGTGCATGATGCATTAGACACAACGATATCTTCTGCTTTAAGCATGTTATCATTTACTCCAAGAACAATCGTATTATCAATTTTGTCTTTTGAAGGTACAGTCAAAACGACCTTTTTTGCGCCTGCTTCAACATGCCACATTACCTGCTCTTTTGTCCTGAATACTCCGGTTGACTCTACAACGATATCCACTCCTAACTCTTTCCATGGCAGCTGTTTCGGATCTTTAATCGCAGAAATTGGAATTTTCTTTCCGTCAACAACTATAGCATCACCATCAGCTTTAACAAGCTTATCATATCTGCCGTAAACAGAGTCATATTTCAAAAGATGGGCAAGAGTTTTTGCATTTGTAAGATCATTAATTGCTACGACCTCAATATCACTGTTGGCCATTGCAATCTTAAATACATGCCTACCTATTCTCCCGAATCCATTAATACCTACTCTAACTGACATTGCCTTTCCTCCTTTTTTAGATCACCAAGAGATTACCTTGTGTATCTGTGTTTATGTTAATTGCTTACTTTTACTAATGAATTTCACGTAAAAATTTTGCAGCCTGTTCCGGCGGGCTAGGATTTATATAGAAACCCGTTCCCCATTCAAAACCAGCTGATTTGGTGAGTTTTGGCAAAATTTGTATATGCCAATGATAATAATTTAAATCCTGATCATTCTGTATTGGAGCAGTGTTAATAATAAAATTAAACGGCGGATCTGTCAAGACCTTTTTCAATCTGCTCAACATGTCTTTTAAAATAGCCGTCAAGTCATCAATTGCGTCCTCTTGTATATCACAAAAATTACTCTTGTGATCTTTTGGCATAATCCATATTTCAAAAGGCGCGCAGGAGAAAAAAGGACTAAATGCGATAAACTTCTCATTTTGAGCAACCAGCCTATCTTTTTCCTGTAATTCCTGATGCATAATATCACAATATACGCATCTTTCCTTAAATCCATAATACTTCTCAGCACCCCTCAACGCTTCTTTTATTTTTTTAGGCACAATTGGCAGAGCAATCAGTTGAGAATGTGAGTGTTCCAAAGAAGCACCTGCGCTTAGACCATGATTCTTAAATATAAGGATATATTTAAAACGCTTATCCTTTTTCAGATCAATACAGCGCTGTTTATACGCAAGAATTATTTTAGAAGCTTCAGTCAAACTAAGATCAGGAATATCTTTTTCATGAACCGGCGTCTCTATAATAACTTCATGCGCCCCTATCCCGTTCATCTGATCATAGATATCAATACCTTCGCGCTCCAAGTCTCCTTCAACGCGTAATGCGGGAAATTTATTGGCTATTACACGTAAATTCCACCCCGCCTCATTCGGTCCAGACCCAGGAGTTCTGTCCACAAATATTTCTGGTGGAGTTATATCTTCATTGCCGACACAAAAAGGACAATTCTTCCCAGCTTGTTTTTTTTGTACAGCCTCAGAGTAATAGTCTTGTGGAGTTTTAATATCATCATACCTAACAATTATCCATCTGCCGATTATTGGATCGCGACGCAATTGCTGCATTAAACCATATCCTCCTTAATGCCCCTCAAAAACTTTGCCGCCTCCTCAGGCGGCGTAGGATTGATATAAAAACCGCTGCCCAACTCAAAACCGGCAACCTTTGTAAGACGAGGGGTGATTTCAATATGCCAGTGATAATCATAATCAATAGTTTTCCAATATCCCGCTGCAGTCAAACGCCGAAACGGAGCGGTATGAATAATATAAT
>JAGLQQ010000043.1 GCA_023136735.1 Candidatus Omnitrophota bacterium
TAAATACAATTTCACCTGGCTGTTTACCACGATTTCGCCCGCATACAACTTTAAGTGGTTATCCAATTCTTTCTAAATACTTACTACCACTTGTCTTAATCTTCTTTTGCAGAATTCTATTTAGGAATCAGGGGAATAACTCCTTAAACACAATTAAACCCACCCAAAAGGGCGGTTTTTTTATCTATTTAGGTGACTTTTAAAATTTATTCAATTATGTTCAGGTCTTTGCTGTATTTGATCTATTTTAACTCTACATCGATCTTGCTGACTAGTCCATCTCTAAGTTTTTCAGCCAAAGATCTGGGAAAAACTGCTCCTTTGACCTTCACAGTTTTACCATCACGCATTTTAATCTCCATAGCGCATGGCTTGACCGCATCATTGCCATAGGTATTTTTTCCCTGGGGATTATGATAGACTACTAGGGTGAAACTTAAAAAATTAAACGCGTATGAGCCTTTGGGCAATTCAAGTTTTGTACTCTTTCCCGTATTTTGGCAATAATCGACAACTGATCTCTCTTTTGTAAACATCCAGGCTGGTAATACTGGCTCAAATTCAGCGATCAGCTTATGCTCAGCATCAAGTTTAAATGGATTTTTACCTACATTCATCCATAGCCACATATTTATGAGCTCTGCAGTGGAGCCGCTAAGACGCGCCACAAATCCATTACCATGCAGTGATTTATCAGGAAAAGCACTGCTGACGATAAAAGAAGAATTTTCCAGAATACTGCGGCCGTATCTTTCTGCTGGCTGAAATGGTACAAGCACATTCTTAAATTCTGTAAAGAATTCATCATAGAAATCGTGCCGCAATAGCTCCAGTATGAATTTGTACTCCATATGCAGCCAAACAGATTCGTTTTCAAGCCATCCAGGGGTAAAAGCCCTTGCGCGTCCGATATCTTTAGTGACTTTATCAAGTGAAGCATTGACTTTAAACATCTTAAGCGGCTTATCATATAAATCACTTTTTTTAGTTTTTTCATAGATCGTTTTGACTTTATTTTTGTCTTTTTCGCATTTTAAAGCATGCACTTGAGCTTCCAGGAACAGCGGCAACGGCTTTTGTTTGAATTTCGTAGGCCTTACACAAAAGAAATTATCACTGCTCATTTTAAATCCGTATTTAGTCTTGATTTTATCATAGTTTACTACTTCATTAATAAAATAGGTATGATACAATCCCGACTTTTTGTCTTTTGAATTCTCAAGGCTTATTTCAAGTTTTGCTGTCATCTTTTTCAATGTTTCTACTATATCTGAGAGTTTAATATCAAAAAGCTTACCGCTGATACCTTTTGATATTATCTTACGATACGCTTCTTTTATCGTATAAGACTTATCCCAGTAGACCATATCACGGTCATTGCTTTTTTCCTGCAGATAGACATTAACTAATGATCCTATGTCATTGAAAAATGAAAGCAGTTCCATTGTCAGGCTGATCGGCATATTCATATTAACATCTAGTGAACTGATACAATCTAATATGAAATCTATCAATCGCTTTAGTTCAAATACTTCATTAACTGAAGAGCCGAAAAGACCCGGCAGCCCGTTTAGAGCATCATACCAGCCGGGCTTATTAGCCTCCATCTCAATCCCGCACCCATAAGCATCAAGTGAAGCCATTTTATTTGTAATAAGACAGATCATTTTTCCAAGCATCGTGGTCTTATATACTGTTCCCTTACCTAGTTCTGTTCTAACTGCCCAGTCATCAGAGCTAATCTGACGCGACAATTCAGAGTCTTCCTCGATCTCCTCGATAGAAACAGAATGGTACTGTCTAACGCAGTCATTATAAAGAATATATTTCTCATCACGCGGTTTAACTTTAACAACGTTATTGAAATAAACAAATTTCTTTCTGTAAAAGATAAGATCTTTTAACTTTTCAGGATAGATCGCGAGATAAGACTCTAAAGCATCCAGATTATATGTCCAGTGGTCTACCCAAAAACCATCTCCATGTTCCGCGTTCTGCTGTCTTAAGCACCCGGCAAGCAATTCCTTTAAAAACCTCTCTTTGGGTACATTAAGCTTGATTTCATGAGTTTCAATAAACATAAATAAGGAGCCAAGAGAAAATTGCTTTTTTACATATTTATAAATTTTCGGTATATCATCTTTGTTTTTTATTAGTTGGGCAATAGCTTTAAATGCTTCTTCATTGCGGATTTTAAATCTATCACCAAAAACAACCAACGGATTAAACCCGTCAAGCTGAATAAGGTTAAAAAAAGTACTTATATTAGCATCTTTCACATCTGTATTAAACCAAACGTCATTACGGCGGTTCTGGTTTATATCGCGAAAGTTTCCGTTACCCTGAGAGAAATATGTAGCTTCCGTAAGGAAATTATTGTAATCACGCTCAAGATCACCGTGTTTTCTTGAATATAAATGATAAATGTGGGATTTATCTTTTCCCTGCAATGTAGTCGCCAAACCGCCTCTTAAAACATTGTCAAGGTAAGTCTGCTTACAATAAAGATCATAAGTTGAATTTGAGCTTTTCGTAAATATATTGTTTTGGACCTTTTTTACTTCTTGTATATAATCATCATTTGTCTTTTTTAGGAAAGCAGGGTTTTCAGTTTTAGTTATTAAAGTCTGTAATTGTTTATTAGTTCGGGAATAACCCATGAAACTTGAAATTTTAATTTCCTGCTTAGGCTTTAAAACTATATCGAAATAGCTAAAACCTGAAGGTGTTTTACTTGAGGAAATCTGTTCAGCGGGGACTTTAAAATTTTCCCTGCAAAAACTACGAGGATAATTAAAAGTATTCACTGCCCCAAACACAAGCTGAGGATCGACGATAAACTGTGCATCTTTTTTAACTTTACCAACATAAGCATAGCTGTAATAAAAATTTCCACCTTGTATATATTTCACCTGAGGCGTATCCGCCGGATCAACTGCCAGATTATATAAAGGCGCTTTAAATTTAGTTACAAACTCAACCTGCATCCATGCTTCAATTGTACGGCCGAGTTCTTTCAAAAATCTATCATTTGCCCCATAAGGAACAACCTGCGGTAACCCATCTATAATTTCCAGTTTTTTAACTAATTTAGAAGTATTTTTTATTGTAAGATTTCTTATTAGAGCTCCCATAGGCTCATTTGACAGGGTATGATATTCAACATCGAATTTTAACCCCATTGTTTTGTTATCTTCCTGCAAAGCAAAATCTTCCGGAGTAATCATCATTTTACGCATAAAAATCATGTCTTGCGTACTTAATTTATTTCTAAAAGGCTCATAGGATTTATGGTCTTTGGGATCGTTAACTTTAATAAATGTTCTAAAACCGCGTCGTGATACAAACTGCCAGGCTCTATTGGCCGGAAAAAACTCAAGCATAGAGCTCTTTTTGCCTTCTATTCCAAAGCTTACTATTCCCTGGCCTCGGTTTACATAAAAAACCCACATGGGAATACCATACAAGCCAGCTATGCCCGGGAAGAAACTGGCAAATGGCTTTCCCAGATCATAGTTTTCGATCACAAATTTTCCATCTTCTTGTAAATAATATTTCACCTTGCGTGGTTTTTTCATCTTATTCTCCTGATTTTTTAAGAATATCCGTTTTTTGTTTATATATAATAATTAGTGCCTGTTATATAGTGAAGCTCTATGGGTTTACACCCATAGCATCTTCACGTTTCGCCTTCGGCGTAACATCCGACTAACACTTGTCCTCCTATCTTTTTGGTGGAAACTAGAAGATAATCAAAGGCAATCATCTATGGCCTCACGCCCATAAAATTCTGCAGCAATAATTAAATAATCCACTATTTAAATCATCTCACTCAATCGACTTTTATACATTTTGCACTACCTGTACCAATCATATGCCCATCCTCATCAACACAAGCTGCCTTTGTATAAAAAACTTTTTTTGCCTTTTTTTCGATACTTGCGCTGAATATCAGCTTTTTTCCAACATAAGCGGGAAAGTTTAATCTCACAGAAAACTCAGCGGTAACCGCATTAATACCATGCTTCCACAATACGGTAACCATGGCTTCATCCATAATTAATCCGATAATACCGCCATGCACAATTCCAGAAAATTCTTTATATTCTTTTTGCCCAATAAACTCAAGTACGCGCCGTTTGATTTTCTTGAAGCGCTAAGTCCAATTTAAGACCCCGCTTATTATTACGGCCGCATACAAAGCAATACTTAGCATCTTTTAAGACAATTTTTTTCAAGATATTATCTGGAGGATGGTGAAAGATATTACACTTTCAAGGCGGTATTAGAATTTAATCGAGGACATCCTTAAAAAAATTATATTTCCAACATCAATCTATTCTTAAAGTTTTATATGCTAAAATTATGACTTTTTTTGTAACGCAAGATATTCTTCTAAATAGACCTTATCCTGCTGATCAATAAAAGTAAATTCTACACCGACTGGAAATACCTCTCTGCCAATATCATCTTTTTTGTTTTCTGAGCCAATCCAGCGAACACTTGCCTCAGCTAAAGTCATATCAGGATTATTTGGCACATCAATACTTAGATCCAGATTTGCGTTTAAACTTGGTCTCTTTAAGCTAAGCAGTCTTGCACCGCCAAGGCTAACATCTTCGGTAAATCCCTCAGACTTAATTCCCTGCCCAACTCTCGTAGAAAATTTAACAAAAAGTGAAATGTCTAATCTTTGGATTTGCCGTCGCTCTTGCATAACACCTCCTTGATTACCACTGCAAATTTTTAGTTTCCATTTAATATTATTAATATATCCTATTTTTCTTGCTTATATTGTACCATTTCAGCATTATTTTATCAAGAATCTTTAATAGGCCCCAACTCCTAGATAGAAAATACTTTTTCTTTGCTCATCAAACAGATTGTGGGAATTGCATTTGCGGATTTTAATCAGTTGATTTACAAGGATGTGTAAAATTCAACTGATTACCTCGCAGTCCGCCTAAGGCGGAAGTAAATACAATTTCACCAGGCTGTTTGCTGTGATTTCCCCCCATAAACACTTCTTTCTAAATACTTACTACCTCTGGATTAATCTTCCTTTGCAGAATTCTATTTAGAAATTAG
>JAGLQQ010000044.1 GCA_023136735.1 Candidatus Omnitrophota bacterium
GTAAAATCAACTAATTAAATCCGCCAAAACAGCTTCTCTATAGTTGCATCTTGCAGAGAAAGGATATCCGTTTAACTTATCGGTTACTTCACAGTGCTTTTTCTGTAGGGAATTTTATAACAGTTTCTCCACATTATAGTTATAGTTTTAAACTTTTTACTTTTTACTTTTTACTTTTCAGCTTAGATGGTATAATACTGCTACAATATGGAAAAAATAACAAAGAAAATAAATTATACTTATATTGTTTGGGCCTTAATATCTTTTTTTATACTGATACTAAGTATGATATGTTTGCGCCGATACTATTGTTTTGATTATATAGACATGGATCTGGGAGCTTATAACCAGATTATCTGGAATATCGTTCACGGCTCATTTTACAGCTCTATGCTTGGGGTTAATTTTTTAGGTCATCATGCTCATTTTATCCTTTTTCTATTCGCGCCGTTTTATTTTTTTTTCCAAACCCCGCTTTTTTTGCTTTTTCTTCAGGTCGCATGTCTTGGAATCTGTGCGTATCCGATCTTTATGATCGCCTCAAAAGAGCTTGACCAAGGGATGGCTTTGTCACTTGTAGTGGCTTATCTTCTTTATCCGGCAATGGGTTATACTGCTTTTTTTGAATTTCATGTGCCTGTTTTAGCAACAACTTTTCTAACGTTTATGCTTTACTATTTTATTAAGCGGGATTTTAGGCTGTTCGCTTTGTTTATGACTCTTAGTCTTCTTTGTCAGGAAAACATTCCGCTTGTAATAATTCCTTTTGGCATATTTGCTCTTTTTAAAAAAAGAAGTATGAAATGGTGGCTTTTACCAATACTGGGCGGTTGTGTCTGGTTTTTGGCAGTTATCGGATGGATAATGCCGCATTTTAACAAGAATACTGTGCAGTTTGTGACTATTTATAGTCATATGGGCAATTCATTACCTGAGATAGTTGGCTATATCATCACTAATCCAATTGCAGTTATAAAGATGATGCTCAGTGCTGTGAAATTAAAGTTTCTTTTTCAGTTGTTTGCGCCGCTTTGTTTTTTTCCTTTGCTTGATACTCATATCTTGATCAGCGGATTGCTTTTTGTTCAGCATTTGCTTTCATCAAGATCTCCTGAGTATATGATTGAGTATCATTATGACGCGGAACTAATCCCATTTATTTTTATTTCTGCTGTTTACGGCATTAAGAGATTTACAAATTGGCCGATTGTAAAACGCTATCTTCGATCAGGTATTATAAGCATAATGTTGCTGGCTGTGAGTATTACCTGTGCGGTTAGTTTTGGGCCTTTTATTGAAATCGCGGTTGATAAATATAAGACAACAAAGGATGTCTGGGATTTGCAAAAAGAACGATTTCTAGAAATGGTTCCTGATGATGCAAGTATAGTGGCAACATTTGAGTTTTTACCAATGCTCTCGAACAGGAAGCAACTGTATTCTTTTCATCATGTGGTTCACGGATTTTATACTCTTTCCCGGGTCCCTTATCTGCTGCCGCAGGCAGTGGAGTATGCATTGCTTGATGTTAATGATCCTATCGGCGTTAATGCTTTTTATAAAAGAGGTTTCTCTGAAGCAAACATTGATTATTTTTTAAATTCAAATGAATGGGGAATAGTAGAATTATTAGATAATATTGTTTTATTAAAAAATAATCATAAGAGTGCTAAGAAGTTTTTCAGCATTTTGAAGAGCCCCCCGAGCATACAGGTGAATTTAAACGCGCTTATTAAGACTGAGATATCGCTGCTTGGATATGATATTCTCCAAACATCCCGCATTAAAGGCGGCAGCAGCATTGCGGTGAAATTCTTCTGGAGGGCATTAAAAAAAGTAGAAACAGACTACAGGATGATTATAGAAATAAGCGATGCGCGGGGGAATTTGCGCTATCAAACAATAAGGCCGTTGTGTTATCGAATATTTCCTTCTTATATGTGGAAGCAAGATTCAATAGTTCAGGAGAATTACCAATTATTCATCCCTCAAGATATAGAAAAAGAAGATTTTACTGTGGACATTAAAATGGTTGACGCCGAAACAGGTAATACGGTGCCGATGTCACTTGATAATAAAAAAGGGCAGAAGATCAGCCTGGATAAACTGGCAATTTTAAAGAGATAAAAGTAGGCTGCTTATGAGAGAAATAAAATGTGATTTATGCGGTTCAAATCATAATGTTGTTGTATTCTGGTCAAAGCTGAAAGATGAAGCATCTGGCAGTGATGAGTATTTGATAACAAATAATGTTTTGATTCCCCCTGAGAAAATACTTAAATGTGTAACTTGCGGACTTGTTTTTGTCCCTTCAGGCGAGAATTCACAGAATATAATAAAGCAGTATAAGGAAATGGTTGATGAGGGGTATGTAGCAGAAGAGCAGGGAAGAAGAAAAACAGCGTGTATGGTTTTAAAGAAATTGCAAAGATATCAGAAAAAGGACAAATTAATGCTTGATGTCGGATGCAGTACTGGTTTTTTTCTTGATGAAGCCAAGAAAAAAGGATGGCAGGTCCAGGGAGTTGAACTATCTCTTTGGGCTGCTAAAATTGCCAGGGATAAATTTGATATTGAAGTCATTAATTCTACTTTAAAGCAGGCAAAGTTACCGGCTAATTCTTATGATGTCATCGTGTTGCATGATACTATCGAACATGTGCTTAATCCCAAAGAAATGCTTATGGAAATACGAAGGCTATTAAAACCGGATGGGGTGGTTTATATCAATACTCCTGATATCCAAAGTCTGGCGAGCCGGGTTTTAAAAGCCAAATGGTGGGGCATTAATAGACATCATTTGTTTTATTTCTCCAGAAAAACATTAAACAGGCTGCTTGAAGCAGCGGGTTTTAAAAGTATTCACTGGGGGTTGTACGCGAGAAGTTTCACTTTTAAATATTGGCTTGAAAGAGCAAAGCCTTATAATAGAGCAATATATAATATTCTTAAATTCATTTGCCATATTAGCAAAGTAGAGAAAAAATTTCTTACGATTAATTTTCGGGATCAGATAGAAGTGTTTGCGGTTAAACGCCGTGCTCTTGAATACCTAAGTGAGCTTGAAGAATCTTCTGTAAACGCAACAGAAAAGGAAATGAAAACAATAGTTGTTTTGCCAGCATTTAACGCTTCCAGAACGCTTAAAGCAACATTCGATGATATACCCAAAGGTTTGGTGGATGAGATAATTCTCGTTGATGATGCCAGTCGGGATAATACCGTTGAAATAGCCAGAGGCCTGGGAATAACTGTTTTTGAGCATAAAACCAATAAAGGCTATGGGGCTAACCAGAAAACCTGTTATGAAAAAGCCCTGGAACACGGAGCCGATATAGTAGTTATGGTCCACCCGGATTATCAATATGACCCGTGCGTAGTAGGGGATATGATTGCTCCGATCAAGAGCGGACAGGCTGATGTTGTTTTCGGTTCACGTATGCTCAAAGGCGGCGCTTTGATAGGCGGGATGCCTTTATGGAAGCATAATGTGAATATACTGCTTAGCGCACTTGCTAATGTTGTGCTGAGAACATACTTAAGTGAATATCATTCCGGATTTAGGGCTTACAGCGCGCAGTTTCTTAAAAATATTAAATTTAAAAATAATTCGGATGACTTTGTTTTTGATTTTGAGATTATCACCCAGGCGGTTGCAAACTACGCTAAGATAGAGGAGATCCCGATTCGTACTCGCTATTTCGATGAGGCTTCAAGCATTAAACTCTTTCCGAGCATTATTTATGGGCTGGGTATTTTAAAAACATTACTTAAATATATTCTGCATAGAAATAGCTGGATAAGGTTTAAGCAGTTTGAATAAGTCAACTTGTTAAGACTCATTGTTAAGACTCATGGTGAGATTCATTAATTTTCAGGTTGACTATTATTTGAAATTTATGTTATCATTTGTATAGATAGTTAATAAAAGATAGATGGATAAATAAGATAAAAGTGATGGTTGTCGTCCCGCTAAAAAAACAGCGGGATTAAATTCTCCCGCCAAGGCGGGATCATTTAAAGGGGGTAATATGTTTTTAGAAAGATTGCTTGAAAAAAAAGGGATTTTAATGCTTATGCTTGCAATTGCAATGCTTTGCGGGATTTCTCCTGCAAATTCGATTGCAATGCCGATTGATTCTCAGATTGTTGTAAGCTCTAGTCAGCAGGTTGTGCATATAGCCAAGATCCAAAACTTTCTGAATAAATCTATGGTTCAAAATAGGCTGGCAAAACTAGGCTTAAGTAAAGAATCTGCGATGCAGTATATATCAACTATGGATGAAGCTCAACTGGCCAAACTCTCCACTAGAATTGAGAGTATCGACAAAGCTGGTGATGGTACTCTTGTAGTGGTGATAATTCTGCTTATTGCTTTTATTTTTCTTTATATGACTGATTCGATGATTAAGCTGGAACCGCGTCGTGGTAGTAAGAGTACTAGAAAATAATAGATTGTAATTAAAAGTGAAAATAAAAGAACAAATAAGAAATTGCTTATTTTTGGCAATAATCGCCTTTTCAAACGCTGGTTGTTTATCAACCAGCGTTTCTTTTCTTGAGCTGCATATCAAGGACAATCCTGCTTCTGGAATTATTCTTGATGTGCCTTTTGTCGAACAAAAAAAAGAATTCTGCGGGCCGGCTGCTCTTTCAAGTGTATTTGCTTTTTGGAAAAGGCCTGTAACGCAGGATAAAATCGCGGAAGTTATTTTCCAGCCTGAACTTTGCGGGGTTCTAAACATTGATCTTGAAAAATATGCGCGGGATTTTGGATTTTGGGCTAAGGGCTATGAGACTGATTTTGAAGATTTAAAAAATCAGTTACTTGATGGAGTTCCGGTTATTGTTATACAAAAGCTTCATCCGTTTATTTTAAACCGCAATCATTATACGGTAGTCACCGGTTTCTCGGATAAACACAAAGCTATTATTGAGCATACCGGCTCAAGGGCATCGGTTGTCAGATCTTATCGCGGGTTTAAGCGCAACTGGTATGCCGGAGGTGGTTGGATGCTTAAGGTGGTGCCTTTTGATAAAGCAGGTGATATCCAAAATAAAGAAGATAATATTGAATTGGGTACTGTGCTTGAGTCTCATGGCTTTTTTGAAGAAGCTTTAAAAAGGTATAATGCAGCTTTAAAACTTGATAAGGAGAGTTATATTGCATTATTCAATATTGGTAATATTTATATGCAAAGGCAGGATTGGGTGAAAGCTGAAGCAGCGTATAAGCAAGCTATTACGCTAAATGATACTTTTGCCGATGCGTATAATAATCTTGCCTATATATATCTTAAAACAGAGAAGTATAGCCTGGCACATGAACATATAGATAAAGCGCTAAGTCTTGATTCAATCAAGGGGTTTTATTATATGGATACAAAAGCACAGGTATTATTAGCCCAAAAAAGACTGCCTGAAGCAATACGCTTTATCAAGGAAGCTTTGCTTAATGGGCAAAATATTCCTAAATTAGTACTTATTGACTTTAATGAATTCTGGCTTAAGCAAATTCCCCAAACCAAGGACTTTTTAAGCGTAAAATAATCCTAAACTGCCAAAAAATCCCGCCAAATGCTGTATTATAAAAGGTTTGACGTAACTCAAATATTTTGCTATGATTGAATATTCGTGAACTATATGGGAACGCTGCTGAATACCAATTTAATCATTGCTGTTTAATTCTATGGGAGTGAGCCCATAGATGATTGCCTTTGATTATCCACCGGTTTGTTTGGCGGATGTTACGCCAAAGGCGAAACGAGAAGATGCTTTGAGTGTAAACCCATAGAGCTTCGCTTCCAAATTTTAATATACGCACACTTTTGCAAACACAAATTACTCTAATAGTGGGGCTGAAGCAAAACGTGCAGATATCCCCCTCGGGGCATAGGCAAGGATTTTATGAATAAGCGCGGAGGCGTACATAGATGTACGCCTTACAAGCGAATGAGCAAGTAACGTAGTAGATGTGCGTTATTCTACAGCCGCAATAGAGAGGTGGAACTATGATTAAACGTTATACTCGCCAAAAAATGGGGCAAATCTGGGAAGAACAAACCAGATGGCAGAAAATGCTTGATGTTGAGATTGCGGTTTGTGAAGCCTGGACACAATTAGGCAAGATACCTAAATCATCAATGACACGCATTAAAAAGCTGGCTCGGTTTGATCTAAAACGTATAAAAGAAATTGAGAAAAAAACAAAGCATGATATTATTTCCTTTCTTACAAGTGTTGCGGAAAATGTAGGGGATGATTCTCGATTTATCCATATGGGGTTGACGTCGAATGATGCTATTGACACGGGAGCAGCATTGCAGCTCAAAGATGCCTCGGATATTCTTATTGACGACCTGAAAATGTTGCTGATAGTATTGAAAAAGAAGGCAAAAAAATACAAATATACACCTATTGCAGGACGTTCTCATAATGTGCATGCTGAACCTACCACATTTGGTTTAAAAATGGCGCTATGGTATGAAGAAACCAAACGCAATCTTGAAAGGTTACAATACGCAAAGGAAACTGTTTGTGTTGGCAAGCTTTCAGGCGCAGTGGGTACATATTCCAATATTGATCCTAAAATTGAAAAAATTGTTCTCAAGAAAATGAAAATTGGACTTGAGCCTGTAGCTTCTCAGATTGTTCAGCGCGATCGTCATGCCCAATTCTTAACAACCTTGGCAATAATCGGATCGAGTCTGGAAAAATTTTCTACGGAGATAAGAAACCTGCAGCATACAGAGATTCTCGAGGTTGAGGAGTTTTTCTCTAAGGGGCAAAAAGGATCTTCGGCTATGCCGCATAAGCGTAATCCTATAACTTGTGAACGCATATCGGGATTAGCTCGCGTTTTACGCGGGAATTCTCTGGCGGCAATGGAGAATATATCTCTTTGGCATGAGAGGGATATATCGCATTCTTCTGTTGAAAGGATAATTATCCCTGATTCAACAATTTTACTTGATTATATGCTCAGTCTTTCTATAGAGCTTATAGATAAGCTGATTGTTTATCCTGAGAATATGTTAAATAATATGAATAAAACAAAGGGGCTCATGTTTTCGCAGAGGCTTTTAATTGCTCTTGTGGAAAAGGGCTTGACCCGAGAACAAGCTTACCATATTGTGCAAAGGAATGCGCTGAAAGTCTGGAAAGAGGGCATTGATTTTAAGACATTGCTTTTAAATGACGATGGTCTTAAAAATGTACTCTCAAAAAAAGATATAGACAGATGTTTTGATCTGAAATATGTATTGAGAAATATTGAGGTTATTTTTAATAGAATTAATATATAAAA
>JAGLQQ010000045.1 GCA_023136735.1 Candidatus Omnitrophota bacterium
GTTTCTAGAAAATATGGATAAAATATGCTTTGGAGAATAGAAGTAAAAAATAAGTCGTCCATTAAAGATCCTGTGGGAGCGGCAATTAAACGTGATATTATCGATTTAGGCATCAATAGCGTTAAAGACGTTAAAATGGTGCAGGTGTATATTATTGAAGCAAAACTCTCATCAAGGGATGTTAAGAAAATAGCTGATGAGTTGCTGTGTGATTTGATTATACAGAAAAGCCGCTATGGATCACTTGAGGATAAGAAATTCATAAGTGTTTCTAAAAAAGGTAAACATGTCATCGAGATTGCTTATAATCCGGGAGTTATGGATCCCTGGCAGGAAAGTACTCTCAAGGGTATAAGGGATTTAGGTTTTAAAGATATCTTGGATGTTAATACCGGACGTCAGTATATAATAACAGGTGAACTCAGTAAACTGCAGCTTGACCTGATTAGCGAAAAATTACTTTATAATAAGATTATTCAGCATGTGGTTCAGATTAAGGCTTTAAAAAAAACTCTCCAGGCGCATAAAGAGATAAATTATGAGTTTAGAAAAATAGAAGTTGACCTTTTGGGAAGTTCTGACAAACAGCTTCTTGAAATAAGCAAACAATGGTGCCTTTCCTTAACAAGCGAGGAAATGCAAACTATTAAAAAATATTTTTCAAATTTAGGGCGTAATCCCACTGATTGCGAACTTGAAACGCTTGCCCAGACCTGGTCAGAGCATTGTGTGCATAAAACTATGCGCGGTGTTATTGATTATACTGATAACTCTCTAGAGGGTGAGGGCAAATCTCGAAAAATTAAAAATCTTCTTAAAACCACAATTATGAATGCTACCAAAAAATTGAATAAACCTTGGTGTGTTTCAGTTTTTAAAGATAATGCGGGTATTATAAAATTTGATAAAGATTTTGATATATGTTTTAAAGTCGAAACGCATAATCATCCATCAGCGCTAGACCCTTATGGCGGTTCTGGTACCGGAATAGGCGGTGTTATTCGTGATATTCTAGGCGTGGGTTTGGGGGCAAAACCGATATTAAATACTGATGTTTTTTGTTTTGGAATGCCTGATATGAAAAGTGAAGCTGTTCCTCAGGGGGTGCTGCATCCTAAAAGAATAATGAAAGGGGTTGTCTCAGGAGTCAGAGACTATGGCAATAGGATGGGAATCCCGACATCAAACGGAGCGGTTATTTTTGATGAGCGGTATCTCGGTAATCCTCTGGTATATTGCGGAACAGTAGGTATTATGCCCCAGAAATTTGCTTTTAAAAAAACAAATCCCGGTGAATATATAGTCGCTTTTGGGGGAAGAACGGGCCGTGATGGTATTCATGGGGCGACATTTTCTTCAATTGAGCTTAACTCTCAATCCGAAGATATATCCAGCGGTGCAGTTCAGATAGGCAATCCGATAACAGAGAAAAAAGTACTGGATACTCTTCTACAGGCGCGTGATAAAAAACTTTATACTGCTGTGACAGACTGTGGTGCTGGTGGGTTTTCGAGCGCTGTGGGGGAAATGGGAGCAGAAACGGGTGCACGTGTTGATATTGATAAGGCATTATTAAAGTACAAGGGGTTAAGCTATACAGAAATTTGGATATCTGAAGCGCAGGAGCGGATGGTTGTCTCTGTGCCTCGAGATAAATTGAAATGCCTGCTTGAGCTCTTTGAAAAAGAAAATGTAGAAGCTGCTGTAATTGGAGAATTTACTGACACAAAGAAATTAGAAATATTCTCAAATGGAGTTTGTGTTTGCGATCTGGATATGGAATTCTTACATGAAGGCGTGCCTGATTCAGCAAGATATGCGCTTTGGCAGCCTCCAATCATTAAGGAAAGTAAACTTAAAAAAATAAAAAATCTCAATAAGGAATTGCTAAAAGTTCTTGGTGATTTGAA
>JAGLQQ010000046.1 GCA_023136735.1 Candidatus Omnitrophota bacterium
CTCATGAAAGTAAGGTTGCTATCAGCCCGGAAATTTCCAAAGACACTAAGGATATAATTAATGGAGCGGTCTTAGAAGTAATGGATAATTATATTAATCATGCAATTTAACTTAGAAATCATTTTCACTCTGCCTTTTAGCTAAAAAGCCCTGTCGGGTATTTCTTTTTTTGAACTCCTCTTCTATTTTAAGCAGCACTTTCTGTCTGCGATTCATCCAAAACGGCGCAATAAGCACTTCGTCCCGAGCATTAGAAACAAGACGCATTATCACACACTCAGACGGAAGTCTTTCTAAAAAATCACAGGCTATTTCAACATACTCCCCTTCCGCAAGCAAGTGAATATCTCCTTGCTTATACATACACGCGAATGGAGTATTCTTTAAGATATGAAACGTATGCAGCTTTACACCGTTAATCCCGAGTTTTGCCAGAGCATTTGCCGTTTGATACATATCATGTTTCGTTTCATGCGGCAGTCCGAGAATAACATGCGCCGCGGTTTTTATATTCCGTTCTGCCGTTAGTTTAACAGCGTTTTTAAACTGCCTAAAAGTATGTCTGCGGTTTAGAAATTTAAGTGTTTTAGCGTGTACACTTTGCAATCCATACTCTATCCAAACATCATATTTATCCGTATAGGAGCTTATCATGTCCAGTTTCTCTTCATCAATACAATCAGGCCTGGTAGAAATAATTAACCCTACGAATTCAGGAAATTTTTTTATCCCATCATATATAGTTCCCAGTTTTTCAACAGAGGCATAAGTGTTTGAGGCGTTTTGAAAGTAGGCGATAAATTTATCTGATTTAAAACGTTTTTTAAAAAGTGGAAGCGCTGTTTCTATCTGCGCTTCTATAGAAATTTGAGAATCCTCAACACTTACAAACCCCTTTTCATTACAAAAATAGCAGCCCTCAATGCCAAGCGTTCCATCCCGATTAGGACAATTAAGCCCAGCATTCAAACTAATACGCTGAATTCTGCTTTTGAATTTTTTCTTGAGATAACTATTGAAAGAATAATAAGATTGGCTCATTTGTTTTTAGATAATACCAGTAATTAAAAAAATATAAGAAGACAGAGAACAGAAAAGTATCTGATTTAAAAACTTTATGAACTTTATAACTTTAAACTAATCCCTAACCGCTATCCGCTAATCGCTGTTTCGTGATCTCATTACAAAAAATAGCACAGGCAGTATTTACGTTTAATGTTAATTTTGCCCCATGCATAGGAATATATGATTTCTTGTCAAGGATCTTCTGAATTTCAGGAGCTATTCCTACCGCTTCCGCTCCGAGAACAATTGCTAAAGGAAATTTTAATTTTAACGAATTTATATCCTCGGCATTTTCATCTATCACGGCACCCATCACAGAAACCCCACGCCTTTTAACTTCATTTATTGCCTGTGTCATATCCGCAACCTTGCAAATCTGAACATAATTTTCCCCTCCGCTTGCTACATGCATAACCGCTTCAGTAATATGACAAGCATCTCTTTCCGGGATAACAATACAAAATCCGCCCAGACATGCGAGAGTACGGATAATAACCCCCAGATTCTGGGGATCGTTGATCCTATCCAGAAAAACAGGCGTAAGATTTTTTTGCGAATCCAACAGATCTTCAAAACTGCTGTAAATAAATTTATCTACCCGAGCAACAATACCCTGCAAATTTTTTACCTTCTTCATATTCTCAATCTTATCTGCAGGCAAATATTCGGGAGTTATCCCAACTGATGTTATAAGTGCTTGGATCTGAGGGTGGTTAAAATCATCGCAAAGAAAGATATTTCTGATACTTTGCGAATTTACCTTCAATCTCTCATGTATAGATTTCTTTCCATAAAGAAGTGTATAATTTTTTGCCATTCTAGTCCCTACGTTTAAAAGCAAGCATCAGGATTCTTTGCACCAACTTATCAAAGGCAATACCAGCTTTTTCTGCTGATTGAGCTATTTCATCATTTTTAGCCAAATTAGGGTTTGCATTAGCTTCAATAATAAATGTACGTCCACCTTGTGTAACCCTCATATCAAAACGCGCATAGCATTGCATATTTAAAGCACGATAAGCACGCTTGCAAATTTCTTCTAGTTCAACTTGCACACCATTTGCTAATTTTCCCGGAAAAACATTCTTAAGGCCCCACTTTTTACGATAATTCTTATCCCATTTTGCCTTATAAGTAGCAATCCGAGGTTCTTCATCGCTTTGACTTGAGCCGAATTTCATTTCACGAAACGGCAGTACTTGTATACGTTTATTTCCTATTAAACTCACATACAATTCTCTCCCCGGTATATATTCTTCGGCAATCGCGTCCATATTCATTTTTTCATGTATAAACTTCACTCTATTTATAAGCGCTTCTTCACTATCTACCACTGATGCCTGTGAAATGCCGCGCGATGCCTCATCTGCTAAAGGCTTAACCACCAACGGAAGCCGTAGTTTTTTCAAAAGCCAGACCTTATGCCCCCTGTAAAAATCATGAAATCTAGGGACTCTTATCCTATGAAATCTCAGAATTTTTTTATGTAATGCCTTATCATTACAAAGAAATAATGTTTTCGATGAAGAGCCAGTATAGGGGATTCCCAACATTTCCAAAAATCCGACAAAGTTTTTATCTAAAGACGCTTTGGAGTCAAAAACTTCCGCAAGATTAAAAATCACATCTGGTTTGTTTTCTTTTATTTCTTCAAGCAAAATGCTTACATCTTTACATATGCCGAGCATCCTTACATCATGTCCGTTTTCAAGAAGAGCATTATAC
This sequence comes from Candidatus Omnitrophota bacterium, assembly GCA_023136735.1. Lineage (GTDB taxonomy): Bacteria > Omnitrophota > Gorgyraeia > B26-G9 > B26-G9 > JAGLQQ01. The sequence continues at coordinate 2,791 of JAGLQQ010000046.1, forward strand.
ACATGGTTTTCTGTATTCCAGTCAACCTCTTGAAATTCATCACTATAAGCATAATCCCGCGGGCGAGGTACAGGCGTGTCGAAAACCAATAAAACTTTTAGGCGCTTTTTCATTTCTTCCCTCTTAACCTCCCTGTATACATATATTTCATCATTAAACTGCTAATATAGGTTGTGAGATTTATCAAAGTCATCGACTCATCAGCCGCGATAACAAGATTCAGATCCTTAGAGCGCACAATTAGGATTTTAAGCAAACCATCAATAATATATTTTTTTTCACCTGTCCACTTGCTAACAATTTTTATCAATTGTTTTCTATGCTTTTTAATCAGCTTATAAGCAAGCGGCTTGGACTTTTCATCTTTGTTTTTTACTTGAAAAATATTTTTTAGATTAGCGTCATGGAAATCATTGAAATCTTCCGCGTAAGTATGGCGTTTCTTCTTATAGTAATGTCCGAGCGTGGAAGTAAGCTTTGCAGCCTGCCAGTATTTTTTTCCTTTTTTTATCAGCGGCTGTTTATTTTTTAAATCCGACATCAACTCATCTACAAATTTGAGTTTGCCAAGTGCTTTCCACCCTTTATAATCAGATTGCCAGTCTATTTCCGGAGTAAGCCAGATAGCAAAAGTTTCCGCAAAATCTTCATCCGGATGGTATTGAGCATAATAGTCTTCTAAATGCCTGACAAAACTTTTACTGTAGGGACGAAAGCGGTAAGTATCTTTATACTCCTTGTCAAAATGGCCAAATAGCTCCTGCCATTTTTTCTTTGTATAAAGTTTATAGGCATAGTTTATCGCGTGTCCTGTTTCATGACGCAAAAGCTTCATACACCAGTCCTTTGTTCCACCCTCGACATCAAGCATCATCTGTTTTTCAAGCCGCATCAGCACTGGATGAGCAAGAAAAAAAGGCATGCCTACCACAGGCTCTCTGTCAGGAGCAAGCCATTCATCGGCAAGATAGCAAACTGGCTTAAAGTCTATTCCTTTATTACTAAGCTCACTATAGAGTTCTTTGATGCACTCCTCCATCCAGGTGTCCTCTATCTTAACAGGCAGATCCCGGATTCTAGTCTTGAGTAAATCCTCTTCCTGGATATCCTCTAGATTTATTTTCTGTATTGTCATTATTTTTGGTTACCTTATAATAATTTTAACAATTATATTCCTTTATAAAACCAAACCCGTTGTTTAGATTATAGTTACGATTTTATAAGCAAAATTTATTCTTCATTACAATTATTCTACTATCTGTGGTATTTAAAAGCAAATCAAATATAATACTGGAAATCAGTATTTAAAAAGAGTATAATTGCAAAAAAGTTTATATTACATTTTATTTATCCCGCCAAAGAACGGCGGGATTCAATTCAACATTATAATTTATGTTATAATACAACACAAATTATAGGCTCATTGAAGGAGGATTTATATTATGTATAAGGTTGTATTACTAAGGCATGGAGAAAGCACTTGGAACAAGGAAAACAAATTCACAGGCTGGACTGATGTGGATCTATCAGAGAAAGGTATTATTGAGGCCGCGGAGGCAGGACACATATTGAAAAAACAAGGTTTCACCTTTGATATTGCTTTTACCTCTGTTTTAAAGCGGGCAATCAAAACGCTTTGGATCACACTTGAAGGCATGGATCTAATGTGGATACCAGTTATTCGCTGCTGGCGCCTAAATGAACGCCATTATGGCGCATTGCAGGGCTTAAACAAATCTGAAACAGCTGCTAAGTACGGAGATGATCAGGTGCTGGTATGGAGAAGAAGCTATGACACTCCTCCTCCAGTACTTGAGAAAACAGATGCACGCTATCCAGGAAACGATCCAAGATACGCGGACTTAGATGAAAAAGACACTCCTTTAACTGAGTGTTTGAAAGATACCGTGGCCCGCTTTCTTCCCTATTGGCATGAAACCATTGCTCCTGCTATAAAATCAGGTAAAAAAGTTCTTATTGCCGCTCATGGTAATAGCCTGCGTGCTTTAGTAAAATATTTAGATAATGTAAGTGAGGAAGCGATTGTAAAACTCAATATCCCAACAGGCATTCCGCTTGTCTATGAACTCGATGAGGATTTAAAGCCGATAAAGCATTATTATCTGGGAGATGCGGATGCCATAGCAAACGCAATGAACGCGGTTGCTAATCAGGGCAAAGCAAAAAAATAGTAATTGCCACTTATTGAAAGATAAAAACAGATTTTCAAAACTAAATTGCCTTATTCGCTTAATAGTGAAATATCCTTTATAGAAAGGGCCTCATTTGTTGCTTTATACCCTTCCAAGATTGCTTCTTTTCCTCGATAAAACTCCAATAATGCGATATGTCTGGTATTTGGAGTTATCTCTATATCCGCCTCTTTTACTTTCAAATTTGCTATTTCGTATTCCATAGCATAAATCGCTTGTATTATGGCATCAAATATACTCGGTGTATTTGGATCTACTTTTTGAGCTCCTCTATAAATTTTCTCTTTAAATCCATTGATGAATTTTTGGAATTTCTCAATTTTATCTTTATTTTCAAGAAGAAGTTTATCAATTTTATTATTCAGTGCCGCCAAAGCTGTATTTTTAGTCTGTATTTTGGAAATTGCCAAAGAAGACTTTTGTCTCTTCGTAGAGTCAATAGGCCTTCTTCCTTGGAGCTTATGGATTACATTACAAGCGATAACAAATGTCGCGCCCATATCCTTAACTACATTCACTGGAACAGGATTGACTATCCCGCCATCAATCAAAAATCTATTATTAAGTTTCACCGGCATAAAGATAGCAGGAATAGAAATACTTGCCCTGACCGCCTCAATAACTGACCCTTCCTTTATTACTACCTCTTCACCTGTATTGACATCAGTGGCAACTACAGCTAAAGGAATTTTAAGATCTTTGAATTTTACATCTCCTATAACAGTCTTCAACAACTCTTTAACTTTCTTGCCATGGATAACCCCTTTAAAAAGCAAAGCTAAATTTGGATCCGCGAGCTGAGCTAATTGCCTCCAGTCAAGATTTAATACTGTTTCTTCAATATCTCTTATCTCTTCATTCCTCGCGTAACAGGCGCCAACAAGCGCCCCCATACTTGAGCCTGCTATCATATCGATAGATATGTTTTTCTCTTTCAGTGCCCTTAAAACTCCGATATGAGCTAATCCTCTTGCCGAGCCGCTTCCTAACGCCAATCCTACTTTACTTTTCTTTTTAAAAAATCCCATTTTATAGCTTCCCAGAGCGTAATATAGAGATAACTAACCATAACCCCATGATTCCAGCCACAATAAATCCAACTATACCCAATAGCGAAAAACCAAACAACATCGCTCCTTTATCCGTTTGCATTATAATAGAGGAGCCTATTATTATTGCCGCGATAATCATACTAAAAGAAATTCTATTACTGACTTTATCAAGCACATGAATTAAATTCTCCAATCCCTTATGCTCAAATTCCGCTCTCAGTGTCCCCTTTTTCATTTTTTCAAGGATTAATGTTAAATCCCTGGGCAGCAAATTCGTAAGAATATATAACCCTTTTAAAAACCCCTTTAGTCCTTTTATTATATTTTTTTTGCTATATCGCTCCCTTACCAGCCGTTCCGCGAAAGGCTTTGTTTGAGCAACAGCATTAAAGTCAGGATATATCTTTTTACCTACACCTTCAATTGTTATCAAAGCTTTGCTCAAAAGAAAGAAATCCGCAGGCATTTTGATTCGATTTTGCGAAATTATATTAATTAAATCAGGCAGAAAATGATCCATCCTGAGTTCTTTTAAAGGGATTTCAAAATAACTCTCTACGAAGCCTGTAAGGTCCACGCTTAAGCTTTTAACATCAGTATCCTGTTCAAGAGCTCCCATTGACATAAAAACCTCGATAATCCCTTTTACATCCCGATGAATTATAGCAACCAGGATATCAGAAAGCTGTTCTCTTGTTTCTACATCAATGCACCCAACCATACCAAAATCTAAAAAAGCAATATGTCCGTCTTTTTGAACAAAAATATTACCGGGATGAGGGTCAGCATGAAAAAACCCATGAATAAAAACCTGCTTCAAAATAGCATCGGCTCCATTTACCGCTACCTGTCTTTTATCTAACCCAATACGTTCTATTTCAGTTAGGTTGTTCGCCTTTACCCCTTCCAGCCTCTCCATCGTTAAAATTTTTTTCGTTGATAGAGGCTTAATCGTTTTCAAAATATATACGGTATTATCATCCTTAAAATTACGCCGGAATCTGTCAATATTTTTTGCCTCTACACTAAAATCTATTTCTCTTAAAATCGTCTTTTTGAATTTATTAATAATTGCCGTGGGATTATAAAGCCTGCTTTCTTCGATATGTTTTTCTGCCAATTGAGCTAACACATATAAGATATCTAAATCCGCCCGTATTGTCACTTCGATGTCCGGTCTTTGAACTTTTACCGCCAGTTTTTCTCCTTTTTTTGATTCAGCCAGATGGACTTGTGACAATGAAGCCGCGGCAACAGGATCAACAGAAAAACTGCTGAATAATTTATCTATCGGGGTTTTTAACTCTTTTTCAATCTGTTCTTTGACTTTTTCATACGCAAACGCGGGAACTTCATTCTGCAATTTTTCAAGTTCATGACAAAACTCTAGCGGAATTAAATCCGGGCGTGTACTTAAAACCTGGCCTAGTTTGATATAAGCAGGACCTAACTCTTCCATTATCCTGCGAATTCGAACAGGCGCAGGGATAGCGAAGGCATCAAGTTTCTTAGCTGAAATAATCTTGACAATCTTCCTGCCGACAAGATGTTGATCTATTTTCAAACGGTCAACAATATAGCCAAAACCATATTTAGCAAGAACGTTTAAAACCTGCCGCAGCCTATTCACGTTACGCATTTTTTGAGCAATACTATTTCTAATCACTAAAAACTCCCGAGAATGATTCTAAGCTAGCAGGAAATTATTTTCCCGCTAGCTCTTTCTGTTTTGTACACTAGAGATTAAAATGGTTTTTTTATTCTTCTTTACTTAATTTCTTTTTTAACTCTTCAATTTCAGATTTAAGTTCTTCAATTTCCTTCTTAGTCGATATATCTAATTTTCCCACAACGTTTTTAACTGTTTTTTCGATTTGATCCTCTATCTCTTTTTTACTCTTTTCTCCTTTTTCAATCAACTCATTGATTAATTCTTTCCCTTCATCTTGTCCAACTTCCCCTTTTTTAACCAACTCATTGACAACTTCTTCCGCCTTCTCCTTGGTCATCACCAACGCTCCAAGCCCTAAATTAACAAAATCCTTTAAAACACCCATCTTTACACCTCCTTTATTTTAGGCAATTCACCATAAATCATGTCCTTCTTTTTTCTGAAAATCCGCTCTAATTAATAGCACTCTAAAAATATTAATCTCTTAATTTCCCGTCTAGCGCATGTGTTTTACCTTAGCAAAATAAACACTATTAGGCAAGAGAAATTATTGTCAAAAAAATTGCTAATGATTCAGATTAATAACCTCAAGAACTATCTTAAAAAAATTCCGGGTTGAATATTTACTCATAAAACACGGCGGTAAGCCACATGCACACCCACATCGGCACTGTTATTGAAATAGAACAGGTTCTCCTGAAAACTGATATCCCACTCACCCTGAAAGTCATCGCGAATTCTCAGGCCGATGTTTAATTCATTTGTAGGTTTAGAAAACTCATAATACTTCTCGACAATCGGCGACGTTATGAGATTCTGGAGGATAATTGATAGCCGATTGTTCCATTCATACTCAAGTCCGCTCAGTACAACAAATTGCGTCTTCCGAGTGTCAATCCCGGCCATCTTGTTATTGTCGGAATATGACACGCTTGTTCCCAGAAATAAAAGACAGGGAGTTGTATTAATTCGCTTGCTCAAGAGGGTAGACACATCAAAAACAGGTTTCCCCGATCCAAGCAATTTATCTTCATCTCCTGTTGGCAAGATAGCTTCACCTCCAACGACAACACACGGGAGAAAGCGACCTCCTTTCGTTACTGTCCAGGACGCGAACAAAGACATATCAGACAAACCCCATTGTTCACCTTCCAAATGGACATGCCGGTCATCAGGACCGCGAATATCCACAATGTTCTGATTACGCGAATAGTCCTCCCGACGCGCATTTCCTAAGTCAAAAATATTATGGAATTCTTCAATAAAACCATCCGCGAAACCTCCCGTTCGTCCGAGAAAAGGGATATTAACACCAAGTTCAACATCCGTTTTCAACATGTAGGATAATCTCGCCGCCAAGTGCAGCCATTCTCCGTCAATCATAAAGTTGTCTTGCTCAACATTCCAGGTATTTACCCACGAAAGCGATGTGAGTAACCCCCAGCTTCCTTCAGGAACACGCGACGGGCTGGCAATATAACCTGTTGACCGAAAAAAATTCCCGGCCGATAAGGAAGGCGTATTCAGCGGCCCAGAGCCGATATTCACTTTCAAAGAATCGTTATCCGCGTATATATAACTCGCGGGCAGCCATATTGTCACGGCTGCACACAGGCAAAAGCACCATCGAACAGCCGTAAGATGGGATGGTGGGACTATACAAGCTGCCATTCGCTATCTTCTTTCAAACTTTATAATAATAAAGACAAAGCTATCTTTATTATTTTCCATATCAGGTAATCTCCTCAAGCGGTAAAACAAAAGCTTTAACCCCCTCTCTGCCGAGTTTTTTTCGCTCTTCATTGATTTTCTCAATAAGTTTATATTTTTTCTCATCCTCAATAGCAACAGCCAAAACAGAATTTTCTGCCGGCCAAACATTAGTTCCTAAATGCGGACCGCTAGCTTTACCACAACCGGTAGTTCTCTCCCATCGTGTATATCCATCTATCCCAACATTTTTTAATATCTCCATCACCTCATCATTTATGGCAATGTTATACGTAATAAAAACCATCTTCATCCTATTCGGCCTCCTTTTTCCTTATGAACAAGAGTATAAATTACAGGAACAAGCACCAAGGTAACTAAAGTCGCGACTAAGAGTCCACCCATCGCCGCTATTCCGAAAGGCTGCCACATCTCAGCACCTTGCCCACGGAAAAATGCTAAAGGAAGCATGCCGAAAACAGTTGAAAAAGCACTCATGAGAACAGGCCTTAATCTATGTTTTCCGGCCTGTTTTACTGCTTCCAGCACAGATAAGCCTCTCGCTCGTAAAATATTGGTATAATCAACCAAAACTATAGCGCCATTGACAACCACACCCATAAGCATGATAAGAGCCATAAAAGACATTAAATTTAAACTTGTATTAGTAATAAAAAGCGCCCAAGCAACACCAATAAAGGCAAAAGGAATAGAAAAAAAGATTATAAACGGAGTTTTTAAAGATTCAAACTGCGCAGCCATTACCATATAAACTAAAATAATACCCACACAAAGAAGCAGTAACAGGTCACTAAATGCCTTCCCCTGCTCCTCAACTTCTCCCGCAAAATCCATGGTAATACCAGGCGGGAGGTCTAATCTGGCCATCTTTTTTTCTATATCTCTTTTTACCTCACCCAATGACCTCTTATAAACATCACAACCAACTTTAACAACTCTTTCTCTGTTCTTCCGTTCTATTTCCACCGGGCCTAACGCGTCAGTAATTTTAGCAATATTTTTCAATTTAATTAAGGAACCTGAAATCGAGGGAATAGAAATGTCTCCTATTGTATCCACTGTATTTTTTTCTCGTTTGCTCAGCTGAACAAAAATACTAAAATCATCTCCATTATCCCTATATTTGGAAGCATCAAATCCATAATAATTTGACCTTAAAACCGAAGCGATACTAGCTACACTTACTCCCATTTGTGCCGCCTTCTCTCTATCCACTTTAACCCAAATTTCAAACCGCGGCTTTTTGCGTGATATTCTTATATCTATCGCTCCACGTGTTTCTTCCATTATCCTTTTTATTTTCTCCGCCAACTCACTCGTTATTTTCATATCATGACCAAAAATTTCCACCTCAATCTTCTTTGCTCCTCCCATTAGCATCTGCTTGATTGGGGTTGTAGCAAAAATAGAAATCTTTTCAATACCCGGTATGCTTTTGGCTTTCTCGCGCAAAAGATTCGCGATCTCTAAAGCAGACCGATTTCTTTTTCCCTTCGATATCAATTTCACTCCTGATTGACCAATATTCGCGCCTTCATCCATACCCATGGCAACGCCAATGCCTTTTTTTGTCTCTCCGATAAACGAGTAATAATTATCTGTTTCCGGCACAAATTCTTCATAAAACCGTGCCATCTCTAAAGCTGCTTTCTCCGTCTCTTTAAGACGAGCATTCTCTGACAATGAAAAATTAACTCGAATATCGCCTGTATCTACTTCAGGAAAAAGATCTGAGCCGATAAACTTAATCAAAATTAAACTCAACACAAATATCATGATGAGAAATACAAGAATCTTTTTTTTATGTAATAAAGCATGCTCTAATATATTTTCATAAATTGCCTCAACTCTCCTGAGAACACGTTCCCCCCATAAAAAAAACTTTGATGCCGGCTCATTGCCCTGATTCTGGTTAAAGGGTTTTATCCAACGGGAAGATAACATCGGAGTTACTGTCAGCGCCACAAACAATGAACCTGCGAGTGTGATGCTTAGAATAAAACCTAATTGTTTGAAAATAATTCCGGCAAGTCCGGTTACAAAGACAAGAGGAATCAGGACGGCAATCGTCGTTAAAGTCGACGCTGTAATAGCCGCGCCGACTTCATTACTAGCAAAAACGGCAGCTTCTCTGGGTTTTTGCCCTTCGTCTATATGCCGTGTTATATTCTCTAAAACTACGACAGTATTATCGACAACCAGCCCAATAGCGATAGCAAGGCTCATTAAAGAAATAATATTGATCGTAAATCCATTCGCATAAAGAAATATAAACGCGATAATAAGAGAAAAAGGAATGGTCAGCGCAACAATTAAACTTGCTAGTATTTTTCTGATAAAAAATAATGTTATTAAAATAACTAATAAACCAGCGAGAACCAAGGTTTGACTTAAATTACGAATAGAGTGGAGAATAAATTCAGAGTTATCCATCGGTATAGCTATCTCAAAATCCGACGGCAAGTCTGTTTTTTTCTTTTTCAGGAAATCTCTTACCGACCGACAAACCTCAACCGTGTTAGCCCCCGATTGTTTTTGTATCAGAAGAACAAGTCCTTCCTTCTCATTCCCCCATGCCTTCATCATTTGTTCCTCAAAAGAATCACTCACCTGAGCTACATCCTTAATATAAACAGGCTTGCCGTTAGAGCTCCCTATAATAACCTCACCTATCTCTTGAGTAGAATCAAATTTCCCAGCCACTCTTATAAAATACTTTCTTCTGCCCATCTTGATATCGCCAGAGGGCATGTCTATGTTATCCTGTTTAAGGGCATCAATAATTACCTGAGGATTCAAATTATATGCTTCTAATTTCTGCCAATCAAATTGAATATTGATCTGACGCCTTAGCCCTCCGTAAATCATGATGGCTCCCACTCCATTAATTCGTTTTAAGGCATCGCAGATTTGCTTATCAACAATATGAAAAAGCTGTTTCCTGCTTTCTGAAGCATTAATTGTAATTGCCATTATAGGCGCGGTGGCAGAGGAAAACTTATAAAGCATCGGCTCCTCTGCTGAGGGAGCATGTTCGTGAATATCAGGCTTGGCTAAATCAACCTTATCTCTTATATCATTAGACGCTACGTCAAGATTTGTTCCCCATTGGAATTGACAAGTCACCATAGAAAGGTTGTCCTTGGAAAGCGACCTCAATTTATCTAAATTATTTACAGTGCTTAACTGATCTTCTAAATATTTAGTGATATCATTCTCAACATCCGCGGCTGATGCCCCCGGATAGGGAACTAAAACACTTATAGCAGGAGGTTCTATTTCAGGCAAAAAGTCTATGCCTAATTTTGATAAAGAAATTGTTCCAAACAAAAATATTGCGGCAAAAACCATTATTATGGTCAAAGGCCTTCTAACAGCAAAATTAGGTAAATTCATAATTATTTTTCCAAACTTTCAGTTTTTTTAATTTCTACTGCCGAGCCTGTTTCCAAAATGCCTTGGCCAACGACAACAACTAAATCGCCTTGTTTTAATCCTTTTGTTATCCCTTGTTGGTTATCTTTCTGTATCCCTAACTCAATAAATACCTTTTTGGCTTCATTTTTCTGAACAATAAAACAATAATACACCCCCGTCCCCGGTAAGCGCAGGATTGCATCCCTTGGGGCAACAAGAGTTTTACGTTCACCTACTAATAAGCTAACACGGGCAAACATCCCCGGGACAAGAAGGTGTTCAGGATTAGGGATAATTATTTCCGCGGTTGCCGTGCGAGTATTAGAATCAATAAGAACACTTAATTTAGAAAGTTTGCCTGTAAATTCTTTATCCGGATAAGCATCAATCGCGATTTTTGCAGACTGCCCCACCTTTACTTTGGGATAATCAACCTCTGTTACCTCAATCTTAATTTTCACTTCATCCATATTTGCAATAACAGCAATGGGTACCTGTGGACTTACGTTATCCCCTTGGTCAAGATAAGTCTTTGCCGCAATCCCAGAGATAGAAGCCTCCACTGGCGCAGGCTCAAATTTAAAGCCGGTAACATCCCTGTCAATTAAGGCAATAACATCTTGCTTTTCTATAGACGCACCCTCCTGAACTTTATATTCAATTAATTTTCCCGTAACCTTAGGATAAACCTGAACCTGGTCTGTGCCCTTTATATCTCCCGTAAACCTCAAGATTTTCTGTAACTCTTTTTTCTGTACAACCGCTACCTCTACCGGGATACCAGCTTCTTTTAAACCGGCAATATTTCTGTTCCCCAAAAACAGAAAATTAAAAATAAAAAACCCGAGATTTAAAATAAAAAATACAACAATTAAAACAACCCAAAATTTAAAATTTTTAATTTTGACAGGCATTTTTGATATTTGATCTTTAATATTTGATATCCTCATTATTCCTCCCCTTTTCCCACAACATAACTTAATTTAGCCCTGGCTGCGATAAAATCATATAGGCTCTGGGCATAATTAACCTGAGCCGTTGATGAGGCAACCTGGGCATCTAATAAATCTAATTGCGAAGCTTGCCCTAAAGAATACCTTTGCCTTATAATTTGATAGGCCTCTTTTGCTCTGGTTACATTTTCTTCTTGGGATTCAACCGTACTTTTAGCCGCTTTTAAATCTAAAACTGTGTTTTCTACTTCAATTTTCACATTATCAATCAATTTATCCTTTAGGATTCGAACCTTTCTTTCTTTGGCGTTTGCTTCCTTCACTTTTGAGTGAGTCAAAAAACCATCAAAGAGGGGCATGCTTACTGTGATACCTGCTATCCAGTAATCATCGTATTTTTCTCTACCTACCGAAAATGATTCCTTTTGGTTGGCATAATCGGTAAAATTAAGGTTTACTTGCGGCAGGTATCCCGCCAACGCAACTCTTGTCTGTGCTTTAGCAGCCTTCTCCTGTAAAACTATTTCTTTTAATACTGGTCTTCTCTCTAAGGCCGCATTCACCTCTTTGTTTAAATCAACCTCTTCTGGAGCATAATTAAACTCTCCTTTTACTTTAATTTCCTTAGCAGGATCACTTCCTAATAGAACTTTTAGGAAATTACAAGAAACCTTTAAAAAATTCTCTGCCTTTATAAGTTGAGGCTTAATATTGGCTACTTCAACGTCACTCCTTAATAAGTCATAATGAGAAGCCTCTCCCTTATTATAGCGTTCTTTGGTTATGGATAGATTTTCTTCAGACAACTCTAAAGTCTCTCTTCTAATCTTCACAAATTCATTGGCCAATATAATATTGTAAAAGGCCTGTTTTGTATTATATATGATTTTATTTTCTAATTCCTTTTTACCTATTTCTATTGCTTTTAAACCGTTATGGGCTGAATTTATAGTATTTACCGCTCTTCCGCCAGAAAAGAGTAACTGGCTCGCTGAAAAACTATAGCCGCGATTATTTTCAAAGGTAATAAAAGGATGATCTTCATAGCGGGTATAATTCGCGTTTGCGCTTATATAAGGATATACTTGCGACCACGCCTGTTCTAAGCGGGCTTGAGCTTCTTTTATCTCTTCTTTTTTAGAAAGGATATCGTAATTATTCTTTAACACTATTTCTATTACCTCTTTTTCAGTTAAAATTATACCCTCTTTTTGAAGCCCATCAGCAAAGCAAATTTGCCTTGATAATAAGAAACAGATACCTATCCCTAAAAATATAAACCTCTTATTAAACATCATTCCCTCTCAACTTTTGCGCCAGTAATTCTTTCCAATGCTGTTTTTAACCCGTAATTATCTTTTAATATACACACCTCAGGATAAAAACAACCGTACATGTTACTTTTCTCTCAACCATTGCCAATATCTTTAATTTTGGCTCACTCATTTAACTATCCCTGAAAAATATATTTTCAACAACATGGGAACTTTTTCCGCAATTGGATATTTTCTGCCTTCTATCTGCCACATATATACAAGCCCATTGAGCATATTTGTCAAGATACCAATCGCACCCCCGACATCTATTTTCTTAATCTGACCTTTAGTTATGCCCTGGCGAAAGACCTCCTCCATTTTATTGATGTGTTCGTAATAATGGTCAAAGTATCTTTTCTGGATCCTCTTTTGAAATTCACTCTGTTCATGAATTAGTATTCCAATAAGACTTGAGTTATCCTCAAAAAACTTTAAATATGTTTCTATCGCTTTTTTTATCTTGTCCAGCGGCTCTTTTTCTTTTACCATTGCTTCTAATACCAAATCCTTTAAATTTTCTATACCTTTATCCGCAACAGAAAGAAAGAGGTTTTTCTTATCTTTAAAATACCTATAAACTGTACCCTTACCTAAACCTGCCCGGTTTGCTATTTCATCAACCTGGGTTCGGGCATACCCATTCTTAGAGAAAACCTCAGCCGCGGCATCAAGTATCTGCTTCTGTCTCATTTGGGTGAGTTCTTTTCTTTTGGCTTTATCTGTAATTTTCATTTCTCAATCTCCCTTATAGTGGACTGACAAGTCCGTCCACTACAAATTTACCTCATATTTTGCCCTTTGTCAAGTGGTTCTATTAAAATTCTATTAGGGGAAAGCAGGCTTTGAACACCGGCAGGCGAATACACCAACGGGAGATGACTAAACAAAACCGAGCAAAAACACCTTTCGATTTTGTTCAGGACATGTTTTTTTCGGAAAATTTTCAATTTTCACGGAGTGACATTGTGATTTTTTCTATTTCGCTTGTGCTCTTTGGGGGAGAATACAAAAAAGGAGATGCTCTACATCTCCTTTTTTATAATTTACGCCATAAATCATTCCAGGGGAAATTCTTTCCCGGGCATTCTGTCCTCGCCCCCTGTACCTGGCCATGGCCGAGAATATTTTTCTTAGGAATTTTATAATATTTACGCAAACGGTTTAGCAAATAAATGAGTGAATTCATCTGTTCTTTAGAAACTCTGCCTTTGCTAAAATTACCCACAAGGCAAACACCTATTGCCCGGTAGTTCATCTTTCCTGCTTTACAATGCGCTCCGTTCTGCTGCTTTGTCCAGCGTGGAGATATTTCAATATGTCCGGTTTTTTTCCCTCTGGTTCCGTTATCAATAACAAAATGATATCCAAGGCCGTTATCAAATCCTCTTGTTTTATGATGTCTGTGAAATCCCAACGCGCTGCCCACATCAGTCGCGCTGTGATGGATTATAATATATTTCCATTTTTTAGAAGGATATAAGGAAACAACCGATTGTAAAGGCGCGGCATTTGGTATGCGCAAGCGATGCCCCATTTTTATTTGTTTTGCTCTGTTTAATTTATTTGCTTTTACAATATCCTTAATATCCACATTATACATTTTACTTATCCGCCATACTGTTTCCCCTGGAGCAACAACATGTATCGCATCCTGGCGAATCACCTGCCCAGGAAACTGAGGAATGCTTTGCATAGGCTCAGGAGGTAATCCCATACCCGGTGCTGTCGGTTTTACGGGGAGACGCGCGCAGGAACTGAAAGTAAATGCAATTGCAAGGACAAGCAGTACTTTGAAAATTCTTTTCATTATAGTAAATCCTTTATTTATGTTCGTGTTTAGAGTCTTTAACAAACAATAATGGAAACACAATATCGCTGATACAGCACGGCAGCCAAACAGCGATAAATAAAAATAAAAATATTACAGCATAAAGTAAAAAGCTGATATTTTGTCCACCGGCCATAATTATGTGAAATAATGAAGCCCAGGTGCTTAGCAATACATGTCCATAATGAGGAAATTTTGTTGTCGGATTATAATAAGCAATCGTAATGCCGATTATTGCCATCGCACTTATAAGTAATGGTTTTTCTATAATACCCGCATGCACCTCTGCATGCGGCATTTTCAATAACACTTCTCCCAGGTAAGGCATTATTGAATCACTTAAAGTAGCTACGCCTATAGCCCCGATAAAACCGATAATAAGAAGATAGAAAATATTACATTGTTTTCTGTCCTGAGAGCATTTATATTGTTTATACATGCCTGCTGTAGCCAAAGCACTAAGAAGCACATGCAAAGGATGGAATATATAAAAAAGATTTTCAGCATTAGATTGGCTCATATTCTTAAAGAGAAACATGAAAATTATTCCTGTAAGTGCCCCGAAAAAAGTAAACGGTGCGTGTTCTTTCAATTCTTTTATAATATTACGAAACATTTTTAATCCCCCCGGGTTAACTAAGATATTCATGCGCGACATAAGAGCTTCTTACATAAGGACCGCTTTGCGTATGCAAAAATCCAAACTCCCGCGCTTTGTTTTTATAATAAATAAATTTATCAGGATGGATAAAATCATGCACCTGATAATGGTTTTTACTCGGAGTAAGATATTGCCCTAAGCTTAAAAAATCACATCCCACCTGTCTTAAATCAGCTAAGACATCAAGGACTTCTTTTTCTGTTTCCCCTAATCCAAGCATAAGACCTGATTTTGTATAGATATTTTTACTAAAACTTTTTGCTTTTGCTAAAACTTCAAGCGACCGCTCATATTGCGCGTCCTGCCTTACTTTGCTGTATAATCTGGGAACTGTCTCAAGGTTATGGGCAAAAATATCAGGATTTGCCTGAATAACTTTTTTTATAGAACTTGCGCTAGCCTTAAAATCAGGCACAAGCACTTCTACTTTTAACTCCTTATCTACTGCTTTTAACGCGGCTATCGTCTTTGCGAAAATTTCGGCTCCGCCGTCATTTATATCGTCACGAGTAACACTTGTAATAACCACATGTTTTAATCCTAATTTTATAACCGCTTCCGCCACGCGTTGGGGCTCACTTTTATCTATTTTATCAGGCATGCCATTTTTGACTGCGCAGAAATCACAATTTCTCGTACACGTGCAGCCCATAATAAGAAACGTAGCTATTTTCTTAGAAAAACACTCGCTAATATTCGGACATAGTGCTTCTTTGCATACAGTATGCAGATTAAGTGTTCCAAAAAGTTTGTACAGCTCATAAGTTTCTTGCAAATGAATTTTTTTCTTAAGCCAATCAGGCTTTTGCCTTATAACCCCTGACATTTTAATCTCCGTCTTTTTTCATAATGCGAGTGCGCCTGAAATAATTCCAGTCCTCTGTTTTATATTTCTCCTGAGTGAGAGTATGGACTAGATCAATTTCATGCTCCGAAAGAAAACTCTTGAATACCCTAACAGAAAAAGCCTTAGTAAATGAACTTTTAAGCTGTTTAACCCCTTCATCAAAATGAATATCTCTGCCGCAAGCCTCTGTTAGCGAGGTGATATTATTTTCAATATCCCCCAGCTCTCCCCGAAAACATCGTTTTATAGCCGCAAAATTCAATCGCAGCGGAATAGTCCCATGCTGGAAGATAATATCACCTGTTCTTTTTTGAGCATTACCACCAAGTTTTTTACCATCAACCATTACATCAAAATGTTCCTTTGTTGAATAACAGAATGATGCTGCCTCACCATGCGCATACTCGGGGGTATCACCGGCATAATAGGGTTTTAACCCGAATTCCTTGTACGCGTCAAGTATAAAGTTTGTTATTACCCTAAAACTTTTACGCGCCGAGTCAGGAAGCGCCAGATCAGCCTTGGAACACACCATACTGTAGGTGATCTCAGAATCGTGGTATATACCCTCTCCTCCAGTCATCCTTCTGACAAAAGAAATATTCCGCGCGCGGATTGACGGCAGGTTAAGCGCCTCCAGCGGTTTTTGTGAAACCCCTATGGAAATAGCCGAGGTAGGCCAGCGGTAAAATCGCAGTACAGGCATTTGCTTATTATAATCATATGTCTGCTGCAATGCCTCATCAACAGCCATATTCGTGTACGGATCTGTATCCGGGGAAACAATCACTCTCCATGTTTTCATTTAATACCACCATGAGTTCAGATTAGAATAATCATTTAGAATATTTACATTCAAAATCAGGACTCAGCTTTAGCTTATCCGCTGCCATCTAAGCTTTAACATTCTTGCCGCTTTAGTCTCATCAAGCCTTTTGACCGGCATATTAACAGGTGCGGCTTTTATCTTTTGCGGATCCCTTACAGCTAACTTCGCCGCCTCGATCATTTTTTCCACAAACCAATCAAGGGTTTCTTTTGACTCTGTTTCCGTCGGCTCAATCATAAGCGCTTCTTTAACAATCAAAGGGAAATATACTGTCGGAGGATGCATCCCCTGACTTATAAGATATTTAGCAATATCCATGGCGCTTATACCATTTTCTTTTTGAATATCCGCGGAGAGCACAAATTCATGCATACAGATTCTATCATAAGGCATGCTGAAATGCTTTTTAAGCAGCACTCTGGCATAATTAGCATTTAATACCGCGATCTCTGAAACTTCAATAAGACCGGTTTTCCCAAGTAATAAAATATACGCGTAGCTCTTGAGGATAACCCCGAAATTTCCGTAAAAAGGAGCAATAAATCCAAGTGATTTCGGACGATTATAATCAAGGGCAAATGTTCCGTCACTGCGTTTTATAACCCAGGATATCGGCAGATACTCTTTCAATCTGCTGCTAACCCCTACAGGGCCTGCTCCCGGGCCTCCGCCTCCATGAGGCGTAGCGAAAGTTTTATGAAGATTAAGATGCGCTATATCAAAGCCCAGATCGCCTGGACGCGCTTTGCCCAGAATAGCATTAAGATTAGCTCCGTCATAATATACCAGCGCCCCCGCGCTATGAGCCAAACCGCAAATTTCTTTAATATGATTATTGAAAACTCCAAGTGTGTTCGGACAGGTCAGCATTACTCCGGCAACATCTTTATCTAACTTTTTTTTGAATTCCTCTATATCCATGCAGCCGTTTTTATCTGTCGGAATAACTATAACATCGTATCCGGCTATCGCCGCGCTTGCCGGATTTGTGCCATGTGAAGAGTCCGGCACAATAATATACTTTCTTTTTTCTCCCCTGTGCCTGTGAAAAGCCGCGATAAGCATCACTCCGGTAAGCTCTCCATGCGCGCCTGCTAAAGGCTGCATAGTAAAAGCATCCATACCGGTAATAGCGCAAAGAGCTTTTTCTGTTTTATAAATAACTTCCAAAGACCCCTGCGCAAGAATTCCCCCACCACGCAGCTGAGGGATAAGAGGATGCAGATCAGTAAACCCTTCCATCGCGGCAATTTTTTCTGTAAACTTAGGATTATACTTCATTGTGCACGATCCCAGCGGATAAAAATTAGTATCAACAGAAAAATTCAGTTTCGATAAATTTGTATAATGTCTTACAACATCAAGTTCTGAGACCTCAGGCAGATGGGCATCTTCTTTTCTGCTATACTTAGCATCGAGTTTAGCAACCAAAGGCACTCCTGCTTGAGGCATTTTTACCCCAGTACGTCCTTTGACACTTTTTTCAAATATTAATCGCATAAAACCGCCTCTAAACTTTGCGCGCATTTAATAATTTCTTCTTTAGTCCTTTTTTCCGTAACATTAACTAGAAGATACTTGTCCATTCCTTTATAAAATCTGCTCAAAGGGAATCCACAGGCAAAGCCTTTATCAATCATTCTATTAACAACCTCCTGCGCATTTTTCGGCAACAACACAGTAAACTCGTTGAATGTAGGGGAACTCCTTTTTACAGTAACTCCCGGGATAGAATCAAAAACACCTTTAGCAAATTCACTTTTTTGAAAGTTTATATCAGCCAGGTCTTTAAACCCCTGTTTTCCGATCAGAGAAAGGTATATAACAGCACGCAAAGCACACAGCGCTTCATTACTGCAAATATTAGAAGTTGCTTTTTCACGTCTTATATGCTGCTCTCTAGCCTGAAGGGTAAGCACAAAACCTCTTTTATTATC
>JAGLQQ010000047.1 GCA_023136735.1 Candidatus Omnitrophota bacterium
ATAATGGCAAGCCTAAACTCTGCCCCTCACCTGTTGCAATATCCACACCCATTTCAGCCGGGGTTTTCAAAACTCCCAAGGCAATCGGATAAACAGATTGAACCACAATAGCACCATGCTCATGAGCAATCTTGACAATATCAGAATGATCATCAACAGCACCGAAAAAGTTTGGATTCTGCAGGATGACAGCCGCGGTTTTATCATCTATATGTTTATAAATATCTTCTCGAGAGCTTTGGCCGTGTACAACAGGAGTTTCTACAAATTCAATAGCCAAATTGGTTGTATAGCTGTAAAGAAGGCTTCTATAGACAAGATTAACTCCGCTGTCTACAATGATTTTTCTTTTTCCTGTTATACGTATAGCCATCATTGCCGCCTCATACAGGGCCGTACCCCCATCATATAAAGACGCGTTAGCCGCGTCAAGTCCGGTTAGTTCACAAACAGCACTCTGGTATTCAAATATTGCCTGAAGCCAGCCCTGAGAACATTCCGGCTGATAAGGAGTATATGCCGTATAGAACTCAGCTCGATTACTTAATGCGTCAACAGCGCTGGGAATATAGTGATCATAAAAACCAGCACCCAAAAAATTTACCAGATTAGCAGCGTTCTTCGCGCTAAGTTTTTTAAAATACTCTAAAACTTCAAATTCTGACTTCCCTTCAGGGATATCAAAAGACTGTGCTCTGAGTTCCGGAGAGATATCTTTGAAAAGGTCATCGATGCTCTTAACTCCAATCGTCTTAAGCATTGATTTAATCTGTTCTTTTGTATGCGGGATATAACTCAATGCGCGATACCTTCCAGAAATTTTTTATATTCTTGAGCACTCATAAGATTTTCTGTTTCTTTAACATCTGATATTTCAATAGACAAAAACCAGCCTAGATCATAAGAAGATTGATTAAGCAGCTCCGGTTTGCTTTGTACTTCATCGTTAATTTGGATAACTTTTCCGCTCATAGGAGCATAAATATCAGATGCCGCCTTTACCGATTCAACTGTCGCAATCTGCTTAAACTGCGCGCATTCTGCCTGCTTATTCGGCAGCTCCACAAACGTTATATCCCCTAAAGAAGATTGAGCATATTCAGTAATGCCCATTTTTGCCTGATTACCTTCTATTTTTACCCATTCATGTTCTTTTGTATATAATAATCCATCCGGTACATTCATTTTATTATCTCCAACTATTATCTGTTGTCTTGTCCTGGAATAGTTGCCTGTCCCGCCTCTTTGTGGCGGGGACACTTTTTTCATTAAAACTTAAGTACTAATCGCCCGCTTCGCTGGATAAACGCTGATTAACACCAATACGTTATGCTATTTCCGGGAAATCATATGCTTATTCGTGGCTGCATTCCAGCCACATGCATATGTTCCCCAACTCCTAGATAGAAAACACTTTTTCTTCGCTCATCAAACAGATAGGGGGAATTGCATTTACGGATTTTCATTAGTCGATTTACAAGAATGTGTAAAAATCGACTAATTACCTCGCAGACAGCCATGGATGGCTGTCGAGAATGAGTAAATACAATTTCACCTGACTGTTTGTCCCGATTCACCTCTTAAATAACTTTTTTTCCTTTTAAGTGAGTATACTTTTTTCTCTAAATACTTGCTATTCCTACCTCTGTTTTCCCTTCGATAATTCCATTTAGGAGTTAGGATATGTTTTACATCCGCGGTTAATTTATTTTTCTGTCAACCTTTTTCAGGATAGCACAGATTTTACTTTTAACTTTCAACTTATATTCTAGCCGTTCCACTTTTATAAAATGGTCTTTTAGTTATTTGAGCTTCTATCTCCACATTACCTTCAATAAGTAAAATTTGATTCCCGTCAATGTTAGCACCTTTTTTCACATATCCCATCCCGATTCCACAAGATAGGCTGGGCGAGAAAGATCCACTTGTTACAATTCCAATCTGATTATCATTATTATAGATTTTATAATTATGCCGCGGAGCTCTCCTTGATTTAGTAATAAAGCCGATCATTTTTTCTGCTGTACCGGCTGTCCTAAATTTTTCTAAAGATGTCCTGCCTTTAAAATCTTTTTCAAAATCAACAAAACTACCTAGCCCTGCTTCAATCGGATTGCGGTTTAGATCAATATCAGCGCCATAAAGAGGATATCCCACCTCAAGGCGTAATGTATCACGAGCACCCAGCCCTGCAGGTTCTACTCTTTTATCTTTTAAAAGCAACTCCCACAACTCTATTACCTTGTCTTTTGATATATACAGTTCATATCCCAGCTCACCTGTATAACCTGTCCGGCTAATAATGCACCTTTGTCCAAGAAGCTGAAAAAATCCAAAAGTATAATATCGCAGTTTATTGATATCTTCGCCAACAATCACCTCCAGCACTTCCCTTGAAAGCGGCCCCTGTAGATCAATCTTGCATGTATCAGGGGATATATCCTCTATCCGCGCGTTAGCATCGATATATTGACTGATATGAGTGAAATCCCCTGCAGTTGTTGCCGCATTGACAACCAGCATGAACTCATCTTCTTTTTCCTTATAAATAATCACATCATCTATAATTCCGCCATCATCATTCAGCATGAATCCGTAACGACAGCTCATTGCGGGCATTTTGGATAAATTAATGGTAAGTATTTTCTCAAGCGAATTTTCACCGGGTCTAAGTTTCAGCTTAAACTCCCCCATATGGCAAATGTCAAATAAGGACGCTGAACTTCTGGTCCATATATGTTCGGCAATAATCCCCTTATACTGTATCGGCATAAGCCAGCCGCCAAAAGACGCGCATCTTGCGCCTAATTTATTATGTTCGTTGAATAAAGGAGTTTTTTTAGTGTCCATAGTATGTTAATTGGAGGCATTTCCACTGCAAGCAACTTCAGTAATCCGCAAGATGCACACCAGAATACACCAGCAACATTTCTTTCCGAGAGAGAACTGGGGTAAATTTTACCTTTTTACCATTTCCTTTTTCTGCTCTTAACCGAGCAGCTTGGAGTCAAATCCTTTTACTGCCATTACTATCGTTGAGATTTTTAAAATAACATAAAATTCAGGTAAATACAAGTATTTTTACCCCCAAAAGACATTCATATTAGTTCTTTCTTAAACTTTGTGATAAATACTCAGTTCTTTCGCGAATTTTGCGGCAAATTAGATTATTTTGCGATAAAGAGAATCGATTAGCATATAAATAAATTATACCGAGATATCAACGCCAAATCTGACTGCACAATCGCT